>CAXFOQ010000026.1:0-16540 GCA_964004705.1 uncultured Flavobacteriales bacterium
AGCGAAATTTGTAGCAAGGTTATTGGGATTAGTGCAAGATGTGAAAAATGGAGTACTAATTGTTGGAGCAAACGAGGGTTCAATAAGCATAGCTAAATATCTTGAAAAACATAATATTTCAAATACTCTAGTTGATTTATCAAAGGAAAATATACGTCAAGCTAAAGCAGCCAATCTAAATGTTATTGAAAAAAATATTTTATCTGATGATGATGATGATTTAGAATATAATGATGAAGGTCATCTTTTAGCTCTAACATCTAGTAATGACGTTAATATATTTGCTTGTAGAAAATTAAAATCAATATTTGGCGAATCAAACGTCTATCGACTTATGACAGTTAACGAAATAAAGCTAAATGCCTTGTCTAAACCCCAAAATATTTTATTTTCAAATAGTTTTGATTATATAGAGCTGATAGAGCTTGTTAGAAAGTATCCACAGGTTGAGGATATTAAAATAACTTCTAGTGATCATTTTGAATCATTAATAAAGAGCAATAAAGACTCTTATTTGCCCATAATGCTGAGAAGAAATGATTCGGTTAAATTTATCACTATTGATTTCAAATATCAATTTGTAGA
Organism: uncultured Flavobacteriales bacterium; assembly: GCA_964004705.1. Taxonomy (GTDB): domain Bacteria; phylum Bacteroidota; class Bacteroidia; order Flavobacteriales; family UBA7312; genus UBA8444. Next base: position 586 of record CAXFOQ010000026.1, read on the forward strand.
GGGAGATGTGCTAGCATATATTGGGGAGTTAAAATAGTTATATTTGAGCCCTAAAATTAACTAAATGAAAACAACTGCTCTAACACAAAAACATATTGATTTAGGTGCTAAAATGGTACCCTTCGCAGGGTACATGATGCCAGTTCAGTATGAAGGTGTAACAATTGAACACTTAAATGTTAGAGATAAGGTAGGGGTTTTTGATGTTTCGCACATGGGAGAGTTTTTTGTTGAAGGTCCTCATGCTTTAGATTTAATACAAAGAGTTACCTCTAATGATGTTTCCGCTTTAGTTGATGGTCAAGTTCAGTATTCTTGTATGCCTAATTTAAGGGGGGGGATTGTTGATGATTTACTAGTGTATAGGTTCAATGCGGAGAAATATATGTTAGTGGTTAATGCCTCAAATATTGAAAAAGACTGGAATTGGATTCAACAATTCAACATAAATAATGTTAATATAAGTAATCAATCAGATTATTATTCTTTATTAGCAGTACAAGGCCCTAAGGCTTCTCAAGCACTTCAATCTCTCACTCCTATTAATTTATCAGAATTGAAGTATTATACTTTTACAATAAGTAATTTTTGTGGATTTAAAGAAGTCATCATTTCTGCTACTGGATATACAGGTGCCGGTGGTTTTGAAATATATTTTCCAAACGATATTGCCGAATCAATATGGGAGTCAATTTTAGAATCAGGTAAATCTCACGGAATACAACCTGTAGGTTTAGCTGCTAGAGATACTTTGCGTTTAGAAATGGGATTTTGTCTTTATGGTAATGACATAGACGATGAAACTTCACCCTTAGAAGCTGGTCTAGCTTGGATAACAAAGTTTAATAAAAATTTTAATTATTCTGAAGAATTACAATTACAAAAAGAAAATGGTATAAAGCGTAAAAGAGTTGGTTTTGAAATGCTTGATAGAGGTATTGCTAGAAATGGATATACAATCTTAAATGAAAATGATGAAAAAATCGGCTTTGTTACTTCAGGTACTATGTCACCATCACTACAAAAATCTATTGGCATGGGTTATGTGAATTCAGAATATGCTAAAAGAGATACTGAGTTGTATATTCAGATAAGAAATAAGAAAATTAAGGCCCAAGTTATTAAATTACCGTTTTTTAAATCATAGTTTCTATGAATAATATTAAAGTTTGCTTATCCCCATCTCTTTTTCCAATATATTCAGATAGAAAAAGTGTTGTCGTTGTTGTTGATGTGTTAAGAGCTACATCAGCAATATGTACTGCTTTAGATCTTGGAGTTAAGTCTATTATGCCTGTTTCTACAATAGAGGATGCTTTAGATTATAAAGGTAATGATGAGTATATCATAGCTGCTGAGAGAAATGGCAAAATTGTTAGAGGTTTTGATTTAGGAAATTCTCCTACTGAGTATTCCAATCACAATTTAGAGGGTAAAAAGATGGTATTGACTACTACTAATGGGACAAAAGCTATAAATATTGCAAAACAAGATCATTTTGTTGTGACGGGTTCATTTTTAAATTTAAAAGCTTTGACTTCATTTTTAGTAAAAGTGGATAAAGGAATTATCATTTTATGTGCTGGTTGGAAAAATGACTTCTGTTTAGAGGATACACTATTTGCAGGTGCCCTAACGGAAGAGTTGATTAAAAATGATAAGTTTTACTATGATAGCGATTCTACTGCAAGTAGTTTTATACTTTATCAAAAGGCTAAAAACAACTTATTTGATTTCTTAAAAGATTCTCAGCATAGAAAACGTTTAGCACATTTAGGTATTGAAGACGATATTCGTTATTGCTTAGAATTGAATAAATCTGAAGTAGTTCCTGTATTAAAAGAAAAAGTATTGATTTCTCAATTATGAAAAATCTAATAATAAATTTAATTATTATATTTTTATTTAATGATATAGTCTTTAAATAACAAGTTTAAATATTTTAGAAGTAGAAAGACAATCCTACTGAAAAGTTAATTCCAGAACCAGCAATTGTTCTCTCAGTTATTTTTTCTCCCATATCAGCGACACTTAGAATTGGATGCATAGCATCTTCTTTAATGGTAGATTTAGAATTGTACATAAAGTAATTGAATTGTGGTTCAACGCTAAGTTTATTAGATAAAAAGGCAGAGAAACCTATGCCTAAATTAATTGTTGAGGATGTTAGTTCTGTTGTTTGACTAACAGAACTGATAGCATCTTTAACTTCTTCTTTTCCAGAAGCCATCCTATAAGAACCGTCAACGAAGATGGAGTTCCCTTTTCTTAGTTGAAAGTTGTATCTAACAAAAGGAGAAATTGTCATTAAAGTTTTAGAATATGTAAGGTCATTATCAACTGATGCAGCTACTAAGCTATAAAGTTCGAAATAGTGTGTAGCATATGTTGTACCATTCATATTTACATCTGGAAGACCTGTAAACCAAACATTTATCATACTATCAGCCAAACTAGCATTAGTAATCTCAGAATCAGGATTTGTTTTGAAAAGACTTGTTTCAGTTTCATAACCAAAGCCTACACCTAGCATTAGTTTGTTGGTAATAAAATATCCCGTTTTTAGATTTACACTAAACTCACTTTGTTTATCCTGATCTAATTTGTAAGAATAGGGGAACAAAAAGTCGAGATTTAAACTATCTGTATCATTTACTAAGGTATCTCTAAAGCCCGTAAAAGTTACATCAATGGTGTTTTCTGTGTTATTAGATGAGCTGAAATTAATATTACTACTTGAAGCTCCAAGAAACCAATTTCCTTTTTCAAATTGGGCGTTTACTTGAGTAGTAGCGATTACTAATATGACAAGAAATATATTTTTCATAACAATGATTTATAGTTGTTTTAATTATTTGCTAATATAAACTATTTGCATTATTGATTTAACATTACAGGCATTACTAACATCAAAACTTCTTCATTTTCTGAAATTCCATCCTGAGGAATTATTATTCCTGCTCGGTTAGAGGCACTCATTTCTAGATTAATTTGTTCTGATGTAAGATTATTAATCATTTCTAATAAGTAACGTGAATTGAATCCAATTTCTATGTCTTCACCAACATAGTTACAACTTAATCTTTCAAAAGCTTCATTTGAAAAATCTAAATCTTCAGATGAAATGTGTAGCTCAGAACCTGCAATTTTAAGACGTATTTGATGGGTAGATTTACTAGCAAAAATAGCAACTCTACGAATGGAGTTATAAAATTCTAGTCTATCTATAGTCAGTATATTAGGATTTTCTTTAGGAATAACAGCCTCGTAGTTAGGATACTTTCCATCAATTAGTCGACATATTAGCTCGATATCATCAAATACAAAAAAGGCATTGGTTTCATTGTATTCTATAGACACATCACCATCATTAATTAATGAATTCTTTAATAGAGTAAGTGGCTTTTTAGGTAGGATAAATGAAACTGTAGTATTAGCTGTAGCATCAGTTCTTCTAAATTTTACTAGTTTGTGGGCATCTGTAGCAACAAATATGCAACCATCAGATGATAATTCACAAAAAACACCAGACATGATAGGTCTTAATTCATCGTTTCCAGTTGCGAAAAGTGTTTTATTAATGGCTGATGCTAATACTTCTGAAGGCATATTTGTTTTTGAAGCTGATTCCATTGATGGTGTTTTTGGAAATTCATCACCATTTTGTCCAGCTAGTTTGAACTTACCATTTTCAGAACCTATTTCTATTCCATAAGTATCATTGTTAATTAAAAATGTTAGGGGTTGGTCTGAAAATGTTTTAAGCGTATCTAATAATAATTTGGCAGGAATAGCTATATTACCATCTTCATCTGCATCAGCATTCTTAATTGTTGTTTTCATTGTTGTCTCTAGGTCAGAGGCAGAAATGGAAAGCGTACCTTCTGATATTTCAAAAAGGAAGTTATCTAAAATAGGTAGGGTGTTACTTGAGTTCAAAACACCACTAACGGTTTGGAGTTGCTTTAGTAATTGAGCACTAGAAACTATAAATTTCATATTCGTTTTTTCTATATCTGTTATCAAACAAATATATAAGAATTACATTTGTTAGTATGATATACTTTTCAACTATTTTTCAACAGAAAATTGAGGTGTTCTTAAAAGTATTTTATCAAACACATAAAACTGAATCAGTATTAAGTCAGAGTTGAATTTAGCGTACATTCTATCTACATCATACTCTAGTTTTTGACCGTTTTCCTGCATATAATCTTCTCTCTTTGGTTCTTTGTGATAGGCTATAATAGAATCTATTTTCCCATTTGTATCGCTTATACGAACGGTATAAAAAGGTGTGCTGTTGAAAATAGAGTCTTTTTTTGAAAAGTCATTCATAAAGCCTTCGCATTTAACGGACTTGAATAGATTGAAATATTCTTGACCTTGACTGTCTGGTATTATTTTGGTAGTGTTGTTCTTAGTAAAGCTATAAAACTTATCTTGACGATGCATTTTAAAGGATTTGCTAGCATCTTCGTGATTGACTACACTTATTGTTTTTATATCATTGCTATTGTATGAAAAAATGGTTCTATCTCTCCATAAGTCACTAGCAACTGTAGTACCATCTATTGTATATCTAGGAGCTAAAAAACCATTAAATCCAGGTATATAAACCACAAAAGCACGGCTTGAATTTTCTAGTAGCATAAAGCTACCTATTAGATCCTTAGCTTCTCCGCCTACATAATAGGTTTTGTGTGCTATATCTAAATTATCAGTAAATATTTCAACTTTAACGGCTGAACTGGCAAGGTTTTTAATAACCTTATCATGTAAGCTGTTGCTAACAGGGTGCTTTACTTCAATATCTTTTATAGTTTTAAGTAAGTATTCTATCGCTTCTGGGCGAACTTTAAATTTATTGTCAACTAGCCATGTGCCACTATTTCTACTCACAGTTACTGAATTGCCGTGTTTGTCAGCAAAAAATACCTTTTGAATACTAGCAGTATCTTCAACAGCAAAATCACTTAATTCTTCACTAAAGGTAGTATCATTCTTATTAAAGAAAAATAGGGTTAGTGATGCTATAATAATTATTGCTAATAAAAATATTTTTTTCATCTGTATTGTCTTTTTCTCGCTAAACCAAAAATAACGATTATGAGAGTGATGATAGCTAGAGGTAATAAAGTATTAATCAATTGCCATTTTAATCGATTGTTTTTGATTTCCGATTTATTTAATAATCTTAGGTTGACTTCTTTTGCCCTGATATTGATTAGATTTTCATTATCCATTAAATAGTTCAAAGCATTAACAATCAATTGCTTGTTGCCATTAAATTGGGATTTGCTAAATTGATTGTATCCTAGTGGAAATGCATTTCCAGAGGAGGAAACGTGATTTTTTATAATATCTCCATCTCCGAATACTATCATTTTGTTTGAATGGCTTGTTAGCTTCGGTTTTAAGCTTTCGTTATTAGGTGCAATACGGTTTTGAAATGCTGATTGAAATTCTCCTTCTAACAAATATGCGATTGGCTTTTCACCAGCATTAAATTGTTCTATATTTGGTTCTTTCTCTAGAATTGATAGGCTAACTCGATGTGGAGCTCTAACTATTTTTGAATAAGGCGAGGAGAACAACAAAGGTGTTTTTTTGATATTGATAGCCTTAACGGTATCTAATGTACTTACAAAAGCACTCTTAATTCCATCTAAGTTTTTGACAATAGATTGTTTGTTTTTAGGAATAATAATAGGGTGGTAGAACCATGGAAGTAATTGTTGTTGTGGTACATTTCCTTGATATCCAACAATTATAGGTATTTGGTCGGCTTGAAAATCCATCACCAAATCGTAATTTACTCTAACACCATATTTGAAAAGTAAGTCTGTGAGATTTAAATCTAAAGGAACCGCCATTGAAAAAGGCGCATTACCTTTTAAACTATCCATATCCATAGCCACGCCGTCCAAAAACCACATGGTTTTTCCACCATTCATAATGTATTGGTCAATCAAAAATTTATCAACTTCAGTAAAGGCTTTAGTAGGTTTAGCAATGATTAGAGCCTTGTATTGTAGTAGTCGATCTATTTGATTATTAAGGCTTGGCGATTTGTTCTCGTCTAGTTCATACTCTTTAATATCAATTCTATCAATGCTAAAGTACTCTGACAATGAGCCTTTTACAAGACCTAAAGAATGATTAATGTCGGCAGTTTCTAATTCGTCTAATTCATTATGTCCATCTAAAAATGCAATCTTAGGCTTATAGTTAGAAATGAGTTTGTGGATAGCATTGGTTAGTTCATACTCTATACTTTCAACAGAATTATTAAGTACATTTTCAGGATTGGTGCCAATTTGATTTTGTAAGAGGTTCAAAGATTGACTTCTCCCTTTGTAATAGATAATAGCTCCGGGAAATATAATCTGCTCACTATTGCTATTATTTGCTTGGACTTGAAGATTAGTTGGTTCTAGACCATTTTCAGATAATTCCTTATAAATTTTCTTTCTACTTTCGGGGCTATCGGCTTCATTCGGATCAATAAACTGATATTCTACTAGTGTATTGTGGTATCTGAATTCGTCTAATGTCTCTTGACAAGAGTTTCTAAGCCTAACAAATCCAGCAGGGAGGTCACCATTCAAATAAACCTTTACATAAACAATATCATCAATTGAGCTTAGGGTTTCTTTAGTGGCATCGTTTAATGAATATTTTTTTTCTTCAGTTAGGTCTAGTCTAAAGTATAGCTTACTAGCTAAAACATTAATTGCTATCAGTACAATTAAGTTTATGAAAAGAGATTTATTTTGTTTAATTGCTATCATTTTTTTCTACTGATTGAGTGGCTAGTAAGTTGTATAAAAATGATATTTAAACTCAGAAAATAAATAATGTCTCTACTATCAATAACACCTCTGCTTAAACTGTTGTAATGCGAATCCATTCCTAGATAAGAGATAGCAATTTGGATTTTTCCGTTAGCTATTTCATTAGCTATTAAATCCCAACCTAAATAGAAGAATGCACTGATAAAAATAGCTGTTATGAATGATGTGATTTGGTTTTTGGTAGTAGAAGATGCATAGACTCCTATAGCAACAAATACACTTGACAATAGAAAAAGTCCAATGTATGAACCGATAATTCCAGCAGTATCGATATTTCCTGCAGTTTCGGATAGCTTAGATAAGCTAAAATAATAAACTACAGTAGGGATTATAGCTAAGCAAACAAGTGTTAAGCCTGAAAAGTACTTGGACAAAACAAGTTTGGTATTAGAAATAGGAGAGGTTTGAAGAACTTCTATAGTTCCTTCTTTATATTCATCTGCAAACAAGCGCATGGTCAAAGCTGGTATAAAGACTAAAAACAAAAAAGGAGAAAGAGAAAACAAGCCATTCATCTGTGTAAATCCAGAATCAAGAATGTTGAAATCACTAGAGAAAAACCATAAAAAAGCACCATTTGTGAGTAGATAACTCAAAATAATAATAACGCCTGAGTTATGGCTGAAGAATGTGTTTATCTCTTTTTTAAATAGTGCATACATATGACTTACAAAAATATTAAATCTCTTCTACGCTCCAAGCCTTAGCTTTATTAGAAAATAGAGGTTTTGTTTTAGACCAAATATCTTTAAAAGTGTTGGACTCTCTATATTTGTTAAGAGAGCTTTCTGAATCCCATATACTGTAAGTAAAAAAAATATTTTGACTATTAATATGCTTAAATAAATCAACAGATTGACAACCATCAAAACTTGTTATTACATTTTTATTTGTCTTAAAAATATTTATAAAAGCACTAACATTATCTGGCTCAATCTCCATTTTTACTATGCGGATTATCATTTAAATTCAATTCTGACTGTGTCGTTAATATTGAGTCCCATTAAAGAAGTGGCAGAACCATTGTTAATAGAAATTGACAATAAACCAGTTGAGATAAATAGTGCTAATGCATCACCAGCTTGCACTTCATTATATTTCCTTTTAATAGAGTCGATTGAGTAATGCCCTTTATTACCTAAATTAATTGTATAAGCTCTACCTTTAGCTACATCTTTAAAAAGACGTTGACTTATGTTAGTTATGGCATTACCATAATGATCGATATGAATGATAGAACCTATAATTGAATTTTTTTTGTGTAATGCCTCTAGTTTTGCAAATTCTTTAGAAAATTGTTTGATTTCAGTTCCTATAATCTCTAACATACCACCTCTAGCAATATGACAAGCTGATTTTGCAAAAATATCTTTGATAGGAAAATTTTCATTATCTGAATCACTTGCGGTAGTTATTTCAAAAATTTTATCAGGTTTTAAATCTAAGATTAAAGAGAAAATACCATTGTCCGATCCTATGAAATAATGTTCATTTGCATAAACTATAAGGTGACTACAATCCTTATCAGTTTCAGTATTTACACCAATTATATGTATAGTTCCAGAGGGAAAATCTTGGTAAACATTTTTAAGTACGAATGCAGCATGTATGATATTAAAAGTCGGAATATCATGGCTTATATCTATAATATTAACATTTTCTAACTGTCTTATAATAGTCGCTTTAACTGCGCTCACGTAATGGTCAACTGTGCCTAAGTCTGTGGTAAGTGTAATTATTGGCATAATATTGAACAATTAATACAATTAAATATCTTAAAAAGTTGTTATTTTGTTCCATCAAATGTAAGTATAATTTTTGCTGATACATAAATTAATATTTGAGTATAATAAATGAGTGAAAAAATTATAAATTTAAGAGGTCACAATCCATTAGATATTTATGGAATAAACAATAAAACCTTGTCTTTTATTTTGGACTTCTTTCCAAAAATAAAATTTGTAGCTCGAGGTAACACTTTAAAACTAATAGGTGAAGATGAATCCATTTTAGCATTTGAGCAAAAATTTAATCTAATGCTTGAGCATTTTAGTAAGTATCAACGTCTTACGCATAGTAATATAGAACGAATTATATTAGAAGACAGTGCTGTTTTAGAAGGTGATAATGATACTTTGGTTCACGGACCTCATGGCAAAATAATTAAAGCTAGAACCGTTAACCAACGTAAAATAGTTAAAGAGTCTCAACAAAACGATATGCTTTTTGCTGTAGGACCAGCAGGAACTGGAAAAACATATACTGCTGTTGCCATTGCTGTTAGAGCTTTAAAAAATAAAGAGGTCAGACGAATAATTTTATCAAGACCTGCTGTAGAAGCGGGAGAAAATCTAGGCTTTTTACCAGGTGATTTAAAAGAAAAGTTAGATCCATACCTGCAACCACTTTATGACGCTCTAAGGGATATGATTCCAGTAGATAAATTAAATGAATATATAGAACATAGAATTATAGAAATAGCGCCATTAGCTTTCATGAGAGGTAGAACATTAGATAATGCATTCGTTATACTAGACGAAGCCCAAAATTCTACTCATCAACAAATGAAAATGTTTCTTACAAGAATGGGAAAATCAGCTAAGTTTATTATTACAGGTGACGAAACACAGATAGATTTACCATCTAAACAACCTTCAGGTCTATTAGAGGCTTTAAAGGTACTAAAAGGCGTGAAGGGTATCAGCGTTATCAAACTAGATGACAAAGATGTTATTCGCCATGAATTAGTTAAAAAAATTATTAAAGCGTACAAATCAAAACAAGACAAAAATGAGCAATAATGTTATTATTAAAACGGATTTTAATTTTCCAAATCAAAAAAACCTTTACAAAGGAAAAGTAAGGGACGTATATAGTATTGGAGATGAGCAATTAGTGATGATTGCATCTGATAGAATATCGGCATTTGACCATGTTCTTCCTCAGGGAATCCCATACAAAGGTCAAGTACTAAATCAAATAGCATCTAAGTTTTTAGACGCTACTTCTGACATTGTCCAGAACTGGAAAGAATCTACACCAGATCCATCAGTAACTATTGGTAAAAGATGTGAACCTTTTATGGTAGAAATGGTAATAAGAGGATATCTTACAGGACACGCTTGGAGAGAGTATAGAGATGGCAAACGTATGTTATGTGGTGTACCTATGCCTGATGGTATGGTTGAGAATCAAAAGTTTGAAAAACCTCTAATTACACCTACTACTAAAGCAGAAGTAGGTCACGATGAAGATATTTCTAGAGAAGAAATACTCTCTCAAGGTTTAGTTTCAGAGGAAGATTATATCTTATTAGAGAAATATACTAGAGAACTTTTTCAAAGAGGAACAGAGTTAGCAGAAGATAAAGGACTTATTCTTGTCGATACTAAATACGAGTTTGGTAAAGATGCTAATGGTGAGATTACTCTTATCGATGAAATTCACACTCCAGACTCTTCACGATATTTTTATATTGAAGGATATGAAGAAAATTTAAAAGCAGGAAATTCACAAAAGCAATTGTCTAAAGAGTTTGTTAGACAGTGGCTCATTGAAAATGGTTTTCAAGGTAAAGATGGTCAAAGTATTCCTGAGATGAGTAAAGAGTTTTGTGAATCAGTTTCGGAAAGATACATAGAGCTTTTTGAGCATATTACTGGAGAGAAATTCGTAAAAGAAGACGTCTCAGATGTTCTGAATAGAGTGGAACAAAACATTTCCAACTATTTAAGTAAATAAATCAAAGACCCCAGAAAGGGGCCTTTTTTAATAAACAGGGTAGGAAAGGGTTACTGGAGACTTTATACAAAGCATTCTTCCATTAACCAAAACTTTATAGTTCAATGATTCTTCATCTTTAACGATAAAAAAATCATCTTTAGAAACACGGACTTGATGTATCTTTAATTCGCCTTCTATAAGATAGAAAGAGTAGTAAAATTCTTTTTCGATATCCATTTGAAACTTACCGACTTGTAATGCTATTTGGGTGATTTCAATCTTTTCACTTTCTAATTGGATAGGAGAGTCTTTACCAACTATGGTGGTAATATTATTTGTTTGCGGTAAGTCTTTCCCTTTGACATCTAGGTATTTAGCTGGGTGACTTAATGTTTTTCTCAAGTCGGGATTAAACCATATCTGAAATATTTCTGATTCAATTTGCATTGCCTCAGCATGAGAAATGCCTGAGCCTGACTGAATTAATTGAACATCGCCTTTTTCAAGTGGTATCCATTGTTTAAGTAGGGTGTCATAATGCTGTATATTTCCCTCTAATACTATTGACATAATTTCAAACCCTCGATGTGGATGCAAACCTATGACACTGTCTTTTTTTGCACTAGCGTGTGCCCAGTAAAATAAATTTGAATAGGGTTTAAGTTTTCCACTGTCCTGTGGAAACCCAAGTGGTTTATTTTCAATGATGTCTCCACCATTAAATTCACCGTATGCCTGATCACTAATATTGTAATGTTGAATCATAGTCTAAATATACAAAATTAAATGTATATACATATAATGTTTATACATATATTTGTGTTTATGAGTTTAGAACAATCCATTTCCCAATCGAAGTTTGATTCAGAGCAATTAAAACTGATGATAAATGTTATCTATTCAGCAAATCTGTTGAATTTGATAACGAGTCGTTTGTTTAAACCTTATGAGTTATCACCTCAACAGTATAATGTATTACGCATTTTAAGAGGCCAGAAGGGCGAATCTATTGCTTTAATGGATATAGAGCATCGAATGTTAGATAAGTCTTCTAATGTATCTAGATTAGTAGATAAGTTAATTTCTAAAGATTTGATAAACAGAAGTATTTCTTCTAAAGACCGTAGAAGAATTGAAATTGTTATCACTTCAAGAGGTGTTTCGGTTTTGAAGGAAATAGATGTTATACTGTCTGAGATGAACTCCAAGATAAAAGCCATAATTTCTGATGATAATGCTAAACAAACAAATCGTATTTTAGACCAATTAAGAGAAATAGCACAATACTATTAATATGACGAAAAAAACTAGAATTATAAATAAAGTAGAAGTTGAGGATTTAGATAAAGCTGTAGAGCTTAAAGTGATTACAAAATGTCCAACTAAATGGATATTGATTGATGAAGAAACAGGTCAGGTTTATAGGGGTTCTGAAAATAAAGAAGTTGGCAAAATGTGGGAATTAATTAGCAAGCAAAAGTAATTATCGGCTACCAAATATAGAGGAGCCAATTCTAATCATATTACTTCCTTCTTCGATGGCAATATCATAATCTCCACTCATACCCATAGATAGGATAGATAGCTTATTAAATTTACTTTTAGCTTTTTCAAAAGTGTTTTTTAGGGACTTAAATTCACTTCTTATTTGTTGTTTGTCATTTGTAAAAGTTGCCATTCCCATTATTCCATCAATGCTGACGTTGGCTAGTTTCATTTCTAATAATTCAAAAGCTTCATTTTCGTTTAATCCAAACTTACTAGATTCTTGTGCAATATGAATTTGTAATAAGCAGTGAATCACTCTATCATGCTGTCTAGCTCTCTTATCGATTTCAATTAATAGCTTTTTAGAATCTACGGCGTGAATAAGAGAAACAAATGGTGCGATGTATTTTACTTTATTGCTTTGAAGATGGCCTATCATATGCCATTGAATATCATCAGGTAGAACAGCAGACTTTTCGACTAATTCTTGAACTTTATTTTCTCCAAATATGCGTTGCCCTGCTAGGTATGCTTCAAGAATGTAGTTTGTAGGTTTTGTTTTGGAAACGGCTACCAATTGAACCTTTTCATCTAAATCATTGAGTATGTTTGATATGTTAGCTTTAATATTCATTTAATCCTTAAAATCATAAATTAACATACCGCTTCTTAGTTTGGGTTGAATGTAAGTGCTTTTAGGAGGCATAGATTGACCTTGGTCGGCCACTTCTTTAATTTGATTTACGCTTATTGGTTTTAGTACAAAAGCGGCTTTAAAATCTTCGGAATCGACTTTATGCTTAATTTCCTCTAACCTATGAGTACCATCAATGAAAGCCAAACGTTTGTCATTTCTTGGGTCTGTTATACCTAGAATAGGAGCTAAAATATTATTTGATAGTATGGCTGGGTCTAATTTTTCTACACAATGTGTTCTATTGACGTATTCTTCTTTGGCAATAAGAGTATACCATTTTTTAGAAATATATAGTGTAATTTCATCTTTATGAGTCGGCACTAAAGCCTTTTGGACTTTCTTAATCTCATATTTCTGCCTAATCTGAGTTAAAAAATCTTCATCAGATAGGCCGTTTAAGTTTTTAAGAAGTCTATTAAAACTTATTATTTTAAGTTGGTCTTCAGCAATGAGGTAACTCATACAATATTGTGTGTTTGAGTTGTTTATATTTTTAGACTCTTTAGCTAGTAGGCTAGATGAAGCAAATCGATGATGGCCGTCAGCTATATATAGATTCTCAATTTCACTAAAAGATTGTTCAATTAATTGAATGTCTTTTTCATCACTGACCAACCAAAGTTTGTGTTGGGATTTATTAGTGGTCGTAAATTCGTATTCAGCTCTAGTTTGAGCATAACGCTTTATTATCTCATCGATGGATTGATGATTAGGATAAGTTAATAGAACGGGTTCAGCATTAAAGCCTGTGGTTTGCAGGTAAGTTTTGAACAGTTCTTCTCTTTTTTGTATAGTTTGCTCGTGTATTTTAATATTGCCATTTTGATAGTCTATTACGGAGGCGGCACCTATTATCCCAATAAATGAATTTCCGTCCTCATTATTTTTTTGGTAGATGTAGAAACTATCAGAATTATCCTTTTGGAATATTCCTTCTTTTATAAAACTATTGAATTTCTCTTTGACAAGTTTAAATTTTTCGTCGTAGCTATTAACTTCATATTCAGCTGAATAATCTGGGTTGATGATGTGAAGAAAGGTATAAGGGTTGTTTTCAAGTTTTTCAACGAGTATTTCTTTAGAGTAGCTAAGGAAGGAACGACTAGCTACTAGAGAGACTTTATCTCGACTAGGACGTATTGCACGAAAAGGGACTATTTTTGCCATAGTAATACAATTTTAAAGGCTTTTAAGGGGTGGCAAATTAGTTAAAATAAGAGACAATCTTATCGGCTAACTCTTTACCTATTCTATCTTGAGCTTCATTGGTTGCTGCACCAATATGTGGTGTTAAAGAAACGTTGGACTGCATTAATAGTTTGATTTGAGGTTTAGGCTCATTTTCAAACACATCCAGACCTGCCGATGATATTTTGCCACTATCTAAGGCATTCATTAAAGCATCTTCATCTATAACGCCACCTCTAGCAGCATTGACAATGCCTACACCATCTTTCATCATTTTTATTTCTTCCTCGCCAATTACAGCTTTATCAGAAAGTTTAGGAATATGAAGGGTGATATAATCACTTTCTTTGAGAACATCATCAAAGGAAACCGTTTTTATATCAAAATTGGCTGTTTGTCCATCAAAGAAATTTAACTCAACAGTAGCATTTTTGATGAATTTATCATTAGCAATAACTTTCATGCCTAGTCCAATAGCTCTTTTCGCCACTTCTTGACCAATTCTTCCAAAGCCAATAATCCCAAGTGTCTTGCCTTTCAACTCTGTGCCTTTAGCATATGCCTTTTTCAATTCTTTAAATTTAGAATCTCCTTCTAATGGCATTTGACGGTTTGAATCGTATACAAAGCGTACCATATTAAATAAATGAGAGAACACCAATTCAGCCACTGACTCAGAAGATGCTGCTGGAGTATTAACCACCTCTAAGCCTTTGCTTTTAGCATAGTCTACATCAATGTTATCCATTCCAACACCACCACGACCAATCATTTTTAAGTTTGGACAAGCGTCAATAAGTTCTTTTCTAGCAGTAGTAGCCGATCTTACTAATAAAACACTAATATTCTTTTCATTAATCACATTAGCCAATTGCTCTTGGGCTACTTTTTGAGTTATCACTTCAAAACCAGCAGATTCTAAAGTGTCAATTCCTAGTTGTGAGATGCCATCGTTGGCAAGTACTTTTGTCATTATGCTTTTCTTTCTAATTCGTTCATTATTTCTACTAAAGCTTGGATACTCTCTAGCGGCATAGCATTATACATAGATGCTCTGTAACCGCCTACAGAACGGTGACCTTTAAGTCCATTGATTCCACAATTAGCACACATCTTATTAAATTCTTCTTCAAGTTCAGTATTTGTAAGAAGGAAGGTAGCATTCATAGTAGAACGGTCTTCTACATTAGCACTTCCTTCAAAGATTGAGCTATTGTCAATAGTTTGGTAAATTAAATCTGCTTTTTGCTTGTTTATTTTTTCTATCCAATGTACGCCACCATTTTCTTTCAACCAACGCATTGTAAGCATACTTACAAAGATTGGAAAAACTGGAGGAGTGTTGAACATACTATCTTTAGCTATATGTGTTTTATAATCAAGCATGGTAGGTATTTCTCTGCCAGTATGTCCTAATATCTCGTCTTTTACAATAACTAAAGTAGTTCCTGCAGGACCCAAATTTTTCTGTGCTCCAGCATAGATTAAGTCAAATTTTGAAATATCAATTTTCTTGCTGAAAATATCTGATGACATATCACAGACGGTAATCACATCTGTTATTGGAAACGCTTTTATCTGTGTGCCAAAAATAGTGTTGTTTGAAGTGCAGTGAAAATAATCTAAATCAGATGGTATAACATAATCTTTAGGGATATAGCTGTAATTCTTATCTTTGGAACTAGCCAATATTGTGGTATCTCCAAATAATTTAGCTTCTTTGATTGCTTTTGTTGACCAAGTACCTGTATCCAAATAGCCAGCTTTGCCGCCAACTTTCATAAGATTGTTGGCCACCATTAAAAATTCAGTACTAGCTCCACCTTGTAAAAATAAAACTGAATAGTCAGAAGGTACTTCTAAAAGCTCTTTAACGAGTTGTACAGCTTCTTCCATAACAGCAACAAAATCAGCACTTCTATGAGATATCTCTATTAAGGAAAGGTTTAAATTATTAAAGTTTAAAATGGAAGATGATGCTTCTTTAAAAACTTGTTGGGGT
>CAXFOQ010000027.1:0-15004 GCA_964004705.1 uncultured Flavobacteriales bacterium
AAAAAAATGCAAAAACAAAAACAAATACTAAAAAAAAGGTTTGGGAAAATATATTTAATCACTTCTAATGTTTTTTGGCAAAGACCCCAACAATACTATGATCAAGCTTCATGGCGAGGTACAAAAATAATGGATGGTGGGGCCTTACTTAATCAAGCGAGTCATTATGTTGATCTATTATGCTATCTACCTAATTTAAAAGTAAATAAAGTTAGTTCTTTTACTAAAACTCTTGCGAGGAAAATAGAGATGGAAGACACGGCCGTTATTAATCTTGAATATGCAAATGGAGCCTTAGGCAGTTTGGCTGTTACTATGCTTTCTTATCCAAAAAATTTAGAAGGTTCATTAACTATATTTGGAGAGAATGGAACTGTAAGAATTGGTGGTATTGCAATGAACAAAATATACCTGTAACCCCATGTGGCGCTAGAACAGGTTTAAGTGGTGGTTCACTGCCTGTTTGTGGTGGTGTGGCTATGAGTATGGAGCGTTTTAATAATATAATAGATATTGATGAGCGTAACTTACAAGCTACTGTTGAACCTGGAGTAATCAATCAAGTTTTTAAGGACGCTGTACAAGCTAAAGGATTATTTTACCCTCCTGATCCGGCAAGTAAGGGTAGTAGTTTTCTTGGAGGTAATTTAGCTGAAAATTCGGGTGGTCCTAAAGCTCTCAAGTATGGTGTGACTAAAGATTATGTTTTAAATCTTGAAGTAGTATTAGCCTCAGGAGATATCATTTGGACAGGAGCTAATGTTTTGAAAAATTCTACGGGTTATAATTTAACTCAGCTGATGGTTGGTAGTGAAGGTACCTTAGGTATAATTACTAAAATTGTTTTTAAGTTAATTCCTCACCCATCTCATGACTTAACTCTTTTAGTACCATTTCGTTCAGCAGAAAAGGCTTGTGAGGCTGTTTCTGCTGTTTTTAGAGCAGGTATTACTCCTTCGGCACTTGAATTTATGGAAAGAGATGCCATCGATTGGACACTAAAATTTACAGATATGAATGTGCCAATCAAAGAAAATATTCAAGCACACTTATTGGTTGAGGTTGATGGTAATGATATTGATATGCTTTTTAAAGATTGCGAAAAGATTACTAAAGTGATGGAGCAATACGACTGTGACGAAATATTATTTGCTGATTCTTCATTACAAAAGGAGCAGTTATGGAAAATGAGAAGAGCAGTAGGAGAAGCCGTTAAAAGTAATAGTGTTTATAAAGAAGAAGATACGGTCGTTCCAAGAGCTGAATTACCTAAGTTATTAAAAGGGGTAAAGTCTATTGGTAAAGAGCATGGTTTTAAATCTGTTTGCTATGGACATGCTGGAGATGGTAATTTGCATATTAATATAATTAAAGGAGATATGAATGATAAAGCTTGGAACGAAGATTTATCAAAAGGCATAAGAGAAATTTTTGAATTAACTGTCAGTCTTGGAGGTACGATTAGTGGTGAACATGGTATAGGATTTGTACAAAAAGAATACATGGATATTGCATTTTCTGAAGAAAATATTGCAATTCAAAAAGGTATAAAATCCACATTTGACCCGAAGGGCATTCTTAATCCTAAAAAAGTTTTTATTTAAACTAGTATAAAATTACTTTCTTTTGTGTTATACCTTTCTTTGCTGATAACTCGATAAGATAAATTCCAGAACTTAAATCACTTAAGTCAAACTTTTCATATAGAATGCCGTTAATATATTTAACTTTTCTTTGTTCAATAAGTCTGCCTTGTAAGTCAACAACTTTTATTTGCTTAATATCATTGTTTATTGATTGATGTTGAATGATAAATTCACCTGTAGTGGGGTTAGGATAGATAGTTGTATTTGCTAGATATTCTTCTAAGGAAGCACAATCAACAACTTTTAATATAATAGAATCATTTGAATAACAGCCATTTTCATCTTGAGCTAATACGGAAATAATATTTTCACCTAAATTTGATGCTATACCACTATAAAATAAAGACGAATAACTTTCATTCCATACAGCACTAGAAAATGTTGAAGAGATATTAAATGAAAATTCGGAATCTTTACATACAATAAGTGAATCCATTTCTGTTTGAATATCTACAAAATTAGGTTCTATTGAGTTAATTTCAATTTCATCATTTAACTCACAACCATTAGCATCTGTTGCAATTACAGAATATATACCACTATTACTTACAGATATAACATTAGTACTTTCTCCTGTATTCCAATTGTACGAGTTTAAGCCTGATGTACATTGTAAAAATATAGAGCCACCTTCACATAAGACTTCATTTGTATTAATTTCAAAAGCTTGTATAGATGGTATAATTATATTTTCTGTAGCAATACATCCGAGAGAATCGTATGCAGTCAAACCATATTCACCGCTTTCATAAATCGTTATGGTGGGGCTGCTAGATTGATTATTCCATTCAAAAGATGTAAAATTTCCTGAAGCACTGAGAATAATACTATCGTATTGACATTCACTTGTATTGATTGTTAAAACCTCATCACTACCTATTTTCGCTTCAACAGCAATTTTTGGACTTGAACAAATTTCTTTTACCTTCCAATTATAGAAATAGTAATAATAATTTGTTAAAATTTCATTTCCGGTATACCAAAATGAGCTGTTTATACTCATTACATTACTGTATGTGTAAGGAAAAAATAATTGAATATCATTACTTGTTCTTTTTAGTTGTGGGTTAGTACCACCAAAATTTTCTATGTTGATTTCATCATCAGTTTTTAGTTCATAATTTAATCCGGGGTTTACTTGAAAATTTAGGAATACTGTATGAGGATTATCATCTGAAATTGGAACAAATTCAATATGTTCACTTAATATATTACCATCATTATCTAACAACAAAAACTTACGAGTACCAGCTTGGTCAGTGTATACATCTATAGATTCTAAAATAAAGCTTTTATATGTATCAAAAATTAATCCACCTGAGCTATTTGCGGAACCACTGTATTCATTACTTCCTTGATGTTCTGATTCTCCTATAAATGCAGAGCTTATTTCTTCAGTTGAGCTGACATAATATGTTGTAGTTGTATTTATAACATCAGTTAAATATGTGTTACCTGTGTATAGTAAATTACCATTAACTTGACTGTCATACCAATTAATTTGTGCATCAATATTTTCTGGAACTACTGATAACTCTATGCTTGACGGAATACAACTTTCACCCCCTACAGCAATTGGAGCGTCAAGTACATCAATTATAATATTTTGTGAAATAGTATCACTTCCTAAATTATTAAATACAACTAATTTTACCTCATATATACCATCATATTGGAATTGATGAGTATTACTGTAATCATTAGAAAAATTATTATCTCCAAAATCCCATTCAACAGAACTAAAGTTTGAAGAAGTATTATCAAAAGTTACTAAACCCGAGCATTCATCATCTATAGTATAATTAAATGATGCTACAGGGGGTACTGTTGATGGTAAATTAGTAGCCCAAACACCTCTACCATAAGTTCCTGCAAATAAACTATTACTATTTATATGATATTCTAATTCGGTAACAATTACATTGGGCAACCCTTGATTAAAATACTCCCAATTAGTCATTGAACTATCTTTGTAGAAAACACCAATATCAGTGCCAGCAAATAGTATTTCATTAGGAGGGTAAAACAAAATACAATTGGTTGGCAGATTTGGTAAGTTATCAGATAAATTAGTCCAGCTTGTTCCTCCATCACCGGAATAATATACTTTGTTTCCATTGGAATAACCAGAGAATGTTATCCATACTCTATTTTCGTCAGAAGGGTGAACAGCAATATCAGTGATTGTGTTATTTGGTAAACTTGAACTTAAATTAGTCCAATTTTCACCTCCATCAATAGTTTTATAAATTTTTTCTGTTTCTGAAACATATATAACATCAGAATTAGTCGAGAGAGCAATGACGTCAATATTTCCTGAATTATTAAAGGTACTAGAAATCGACTCCCAATTAGAGCCATAATCTAGACTTTCATAAACGTTATTATAGCCAATAACTATCCTATTAGGGTTATTTTGATCGATCTCATAAGGTGTAATCCAAGCACCATCCGTATCAGGTGCTATATCGTCCCAATTTTGACCACCGTTTGTTGAAATTGAAATAGCACCATAGTAAAGCTCCGAATACATGATTGATGGATCAGTGGGATCAATAGCGCACTCCATTCCGTCACCACCTCTTACTGCATCCCAATCATTTTCGTTATTACATCTTAAGGTGCCATTATCTTGGGTTCCTCCTAGCAATAAGCCATAATTGGTTTGTGATATTCCTATTTTATAAAACTGAGTAATCTGAAGATCATCACTAATATCTGTCCAGAAAGTTCCATTATCTTCTGTTTTATAAAGCCCACCATCATTTCCAGAGTAGAGTATACCATTTGCAGGGTTATATTTAAGAATATGTTGGTCAGCGTGAACATATTCAGTACCATCAGCACCATACCAATGACTACTGATGTTGAAATCAACACCACCATTAGTTGATTTCCAAATGTTAATGCCTCCTGTAAAAATAATATTTTCATTAGTTGGAGATACTGCGAGTGCTAAATCGTAGGTGCCTTGTCCGTCTTCTCCAGAACCGTCAACTTCCCAACTCAGAATATTAGGGCTGTTGGATTGTAAAGTGAAGTTATAACCCCCATCTGTAGATTTATAAAGACCACCAAATCCACCACCTCCAGCACTGTAAAGTATGTAAACAACATTAGGATTGGCAGGTGTTACAGCTACAACAGCTCTAGTATTTCCTGAATTTGGAAGTCCAGCGTCATTAGTGGCATTGCTCCATGTCAAACCATTATCAAAGGAACGATAATATTTGGTTGTTCCTGTTGTAACAGCATATATATGATTTGAATTTGTTGGGTTAAATTCCATAGAAATTAAGTTTGGACCTTGTAGAACAAGTTCCCAATTTTGACCTGCATCAGTGGAGCGAAAAGTTTCACCATATCCAGATTTTCTAGTAGAAACTATTAAGATATTTGGATTATTAGGATTTATTAATATACGATTTCCTCTGTAAGCACTATTTATGTTGAAAGAGAGTCCAGTAGTATTCCAACTCTCACCACCATCTGTTGATTTCATTAGTCCATAAGCATAGGTATCATCAGCATCTCTGTCGCCAGTGATGATGTACATTATATTTGTATTTGTAGGGTCAATAGCAATATCAGAGACCCCTAGATTAGGTAATAAATCAGTATTAGATGTCCAATTTTGACCAGCATCTGTTGATTTCCATAAGCCACCAGAAGGGGAGCCCACCCATAGTATATTATCGTTATTGGGATCGAAAGTCACATTATTAATCCTACCAACTCCTCTTTTTCTTCCGTTATTTTGTAATGGTACTTGGGTTGGACCAAAAGCCTGCCAATCGGCTTCGTAAGGGTTTTGAGATGTGCTTTTGGGTTGATTAGTAAGTTTGTTATATTCAATGTATAATTGTTCGTATGGAAAAAAACCTGAAGGATAAACTCTTGGTTCCATAAAAGCCTCTCGTCTTTTAAACGGCTTCCATCCTTTGCCTTTATCTATAATTTTATTTTCCCAATAATTTTCAAAGGCTTCTTGTATTTCATAAAAAGATTTTTCTTCATTATGAATGTCTTGTGCCCAATTTTTTTGAGCGAATGAGTAAGTTATTGTTGATAAACAAATTAATGAAAAACAAAAGGACTTGTACATATTGTAAATGATTAATTAAAATAAGGTACAAATTTCGGCAATTAATTTGTCTTAAAAAACCAAATAAAAAAAAACCTTACTTTTAAAGTAAGGTTATAATTTAACTATTAGTTTATTTATTTTCTCCCTAAATATAGCATTATGTAATATGCTAACTGTGTTAAGGAAGCTAACGCAGCTACCACATATGTGCCAGCAGCCCATTTAAGAGCATCAACGGCAAGAGGGTGGTTTTGTTGATTTGTAATATTTTTGCTGTTTAGCCAAACTAATGCTCTGTTACTTGCATCAAACTCTACTGGCAAAGTAACTAGTGTAAATAAAGTTATTGCAGATTGAAAAACGATGACTACTAATAAAGCAGTATCCATACCAAATTTTAAAAAACTTGCGCCCAAAAGCATCGTAATGAAAATAAAATTTAATATTTTACTACTGAATGCTACCGCAGGTACCATAGCAGAACGCATTTGTAGCCATGAGTATGCTGTGGCATGTTGTACAGCGTGACCGCATTCGTGAGCGGCTACAGCGGCTGAAGCTACACTGCATTTGTTGTAAACATCAGGACTTAAATTGACAGTTTTGTCAGCAGGGTTGTAATGGTCTGTCAGTTTTCCTGCAACAGAAACTACTTTCACATCTCTGATACCGTGGTCTGCTAACATTTTTTCAGCAATATCTTTACCTGTCATACCATTGGATAAAGTCACTAATGAGTACTTTTTGAATTTCTTTTTAAGACGGCTACTCACAATGCCGCCAATAATCATGAAAAATATAATAATTAACCAAATCATAATTTTATTTTTAAATATATATGCTACAAAATTAATAAATATGTTAAAGTTTAAGCAAAAAAAAAGTATATCAAATACGATATACTTTTTTTTTTTAGTTTTTTAAATTAGAACCTGTAAGCTAAACCTAATTTAAATGAACCATTTCTTTCGTCAGCATCATCAGCTGATAAATCCATAGTGTAGTTAGGCTCTAAATAAAAACTGCCAAATGCTGCAAAACTATAACCAGCACCAACTCTTAGATTATCTGAAAAATCTTCAGTAGTTGTATTTGCAGTTAAATAGATATCACCCATGTTGTAACGTACAAATAATCTCATGTCTTCATCTTCATGGTCTGCATGTTCTTCTTCAGACTCTCCTTCATGAACTCCTTCAGCCATCATCATAGCACCAACAGTCCACGTTTCGTTGAAAGTGTAACCAAAGCCAAAATTTGTAGTCTCTGTAAGGTTTTCAGCATCAAAGTCTTCTAAATCCAAATCAGCTGTTACCATAAATTGCGCAGATGCTATTAAAGTAGAAAATACAACTGCAGCTGTTAAAAGCATTTTTTTCATAATATTCATTTTTAAAATAGATTAATATTTTGCAAATATCTTAATAATTATCATCATCTCACAATACTTTTTCGCAAAAATTTAATTTAAATATATATTGACTTAGTTATTTACAATAGTAATTTTTCAGATATTTGCTTGATTTTAAGACTACAATTATGAACAATAAAGCTAGTATTCCAAAGGGTACGAGAGATTTTTCTCCAAATATTATGAGAAAAAGAAACTATGTTCTACGAAAGATGAAAACAGCTTTTGATATTTTCGGTTTTGAACAAATCGAAACTCCTTGTATGGAGAAGCTTGAGACTTTAACTGGTAAATATGGAGATGAAGGAGATCAGTTGATTTTTAAGATATTAAAATCTGGTGATTTCATTTCTAAAGCTAATTTTGATAAGTCAACGACTTCTAAATCTTTAATTCCACAAATCTCAGACAAAGCACTAAGATATGATTTAACAGTGCCATTTGCTAGATATGTAGCACAGAATAGAAATGATATTACCTTTCCTTTTAGAAGGTTTCAGATGCAAAATGTTTGGAGAGCCGACCGCCCTCAAAAGGGCAGGTTTAGAGAGTTTTATCAATGCGATGCAGATATCATAGGCACTAATTCACTGATAGCTGAAATAGAGTTAGTTCAACTGTATGACGAAGTATTTGACTCATTAGGTCTAAAAAATATTTCCATTAAAATTAACAACAGAAAAATTCTTAGTGGCATAGCCCAAGTTGTTGGAGAAGAAGATAAAATTATTGATGTAACGGTTGCACTAGATAAGCTAGATAAAATTGGAGAAGTTAAGGTTAAAGAGGAAATGTATGAGAAAGGGATTTCTAAAGAGTCTGTAGCTAAAATGGATATTCTTTTCAATCTTGACGGCACAAATTTATCTAAATTAAGTAGCCTTAAAGATTTTCTTAAAAACTCAAAAATTGGTTTAGAAGGTTTAGATGAACTAAGTCGAGTCGTAAATCAGCTAGAAGAGATAAAACTTAAATGTGCAACTTTGGATATAGATGTAACATTAGCTAGAGGATTGAACTATTATACAGGTGCAATTTTTGAAGTTGAAGCTAAGGATGTTGCCATAGGAAGTATAGGTGGTGGTGGCAGATACGATGATTTGACTGGTATTTTTGGTTTTGAAAATATGTCTGGTGTTGGTATCTCTTTTGGCTTTGATAGAATCTTTATTGTTCTAGAGGCATTAAATTTGTTCCCTGAGTTTACCGAAAAGGGAACTCAAATTTTATTTGTAAATTTTGGTAATGACGAAGCGAATTACTGTTTAAATCTTCTAAAGAAGTTAAGGTCAGAAGGAATAAAATCGGAGATTTATCCAAGTGCAACAAAGATGAAAAAACAAATACAATACGCAGATAGAAAAAACGTTGAGTATGTGTTGCTTGTTGGTGAAAATGAAATGAAAACCAATACAATAACTGTCAAAAATTTGTTTGATGGCATACAAAAAAATATGACCTATGAACAATTATTACTTACAGTAAAATAAATCAATTATTATGAAAAATTTTTTCGCTTTATACATTGTGCTGATTCTTATTGCATCTTGTCAGTCTCAAAATGATGCCCCAACTATTAACTCATTAGCCATTGTAAACACTAACATTCAAATAGAAGATGGTGCTGTTTTAGAGTTTGTCTATGAATTTTCTGATGATAATGGTTTGAATCAATTTAGAGCTTCTGTTCTTGATAATTTTGTAGATGCAAGATTACAATCAGCTCCTTGGAATTTCGAGAAGGACTATAATCTAAGTGGAACCTCTGTTTCAGACACTATTCAAATAGCTTTACCATATCCAGATTTAGAGCCTGGAAGATACGAGCTTACCATTACAGTCCAGGATATTGATGGTCTGGAAACATTTCAGAAAAATACTTTTTATATTACTGAGTAATTAGTTGCTGCTTAGCCTTTATATATGAAAGCAGATATTATAACTATTGGTGATGAGATATTGATTGGTCAAACCATTGATACTAACTCGGCGTGGATGGGGTATTTTTTAGAAAGAAATGGAGTACATGTTCAAGAAACAAGTACCATTCCTGATAAAAAAGACCACATTATTTCTTCACTTTCTAAATCTCTTGAACGTTCGGATATTGTCTTGATTACTGGTGGTTTAGGCCCTACTAAAGACGATGTCACAAAGCAAACACTTTGTGAATATTTCGACGATGAATTGATTTTAAGTCAAAAGGTATTTGATGATATCAAAGAATACTTTGATTTGAGAAAAAGAACTGTAAATAAGTTTACAGAATCACAAGCTTTTGTGCCATCTAAGTGTAAGGTTATAAGAAACAGAAAAGGAACAGCACCGGGAATGTGGTTTGAACATAATGGTAAAATAGTTGTTTCAATGCCCGGTGTTCCTTATGAGATGAAGTCCATGATGAAATTAGTCCTTCATAAACTTAAGGAACAATTTAATCTTTTAGAAATTGTACATAAAACAGTTTACACGAGAGGAATTATTGAGTCTCATTTAGCAGAACTAATTCTTGATTGGGAGAATGATTTGCCTAAAGAAATAAAATTGGCTTATTTACCTTCTACTGGTTGTTTGATGTTACGCTTTACGGCTAGAGGGTCAGACAGACAGTATTTAAAAAATCTGATAGATAAAAATATCAGTACTCTAAAACCTTTAATAGGCACTTATTTTTCAAAATATCAAATACGCTTGAATGAAGAAGTAGTAGGGCAAA
Source organism: uncultured Flavobacteriales bacterium (assembly GCA_964004705.1). GTDB lineage: Bacteria > Bacteroidota > Bacteroidia > Flavobacteriales > UBA7312 > UBA8444. Next base: position 9,861 of record CAXFOQ010000027.1, read on the forward strand.
TAATGAAAGATACCAATTCTACACTTTCAGCTGCTGAAAGTTGTACTGGTGGTAATATTGCTAAAATGATAACTTCTGTTTCTGGTAGTTCTTCTTATTTCACTGGCTCTGTAGTAGCTTATTCAAAATCTGTAAAAGAAGATATTCTTGGAGTGAAAGCTGAAACAATCACTAAATATGGAGTTGTTAGCCAAGAAGTTGTTAGAGAAATGGCGCAATGTTCTCAGAGATTATTCAATAGTGATTTTGCTATATCTACCTCAGGATTAGCAGAATTGAATGATAGTGATGGTGTAAAAGGAGGTACAATTTGTATTGCAGTTGCTACGCCCTTAAATGTGTATTCTAAGACTTTAGTATACAACACCGATAGAGATACAAACATCACTAGAGCTTCAAATGAAGCCCTCAATTTTTTGATTAGTATAGCAGAAAAATAAAAGAGTAGTTTTTTTAATAAATAAGTTTATATTTGCACTCCAAATTAATAAACAATACAAAGATGGCAAGAATTTGCGATATTACTGGTAAAAAAGTAATGGTTGGAAACAACGTTTCTCACTCTAACAGAAAGACAAAGAGAAAGTTTTATCCAAACTTACAGACCAAAAAGTTTTTCGTTCCAGAATCTGGTGAGTGGGTTACTTTAAAGGTTTCTACTAGTGCCTTAAGAACTATCGATAAAAATGGTATAACCTCCGTATTGAAAAAAGCATTAGAGAATGATAATGTATTGTTATAAATAAAACTATTATTTGAATTAAAAATAAAGTTGTTACTTTTGGTAGCAACTTTTTTTTTAACCTCAATATTCAATATTTATGAAATTTAGCATTAGAATATTTTCAATCTTCATTCTGATATCTTTAGTAATTGCCTCTTGCAAAAAAGAAGATGATAATATTAGTAATGATATTAATCCAAATTTAGGCGATGATAATGTTGAAACTGTTTTTGGTTGTATGGTGGATACGGCTTGTAACTATAATAATACAGCCAATATCGATAACGAATCATGTGACTACTCTTGTTATGGATGTACGGATGAATCAGCTTTCAATTTTGACTCTGAGGCAACTATTGATGACGGAAGTTGTTTGTATGCGTCTCAATTAATGGTAAATAATTGGGCGGTTGAGTCTAATTGTGACGGTTTTATAATGTCTCCACTTATAGATGTTGGTGCTAGTGAAATCACTATTGAAGAAGGTGAAAATGGAGGTGATTTAGTAGTAGATTTTGGTTTATTTACTCTTGATGGCACTATCGATAACACTGGTAATATTTCTGTTAGTGGTGAAGGCCCTAATGGATTTACTCAAATTTCAGGAACAGGATATCTACAATCAGAAACTACAGCTGTAATTAACATTACGGCTTCGGTTACTCTTTTGACAGAAAATTGTACTTTAACTCTTACTCTTATCGAATAAATTATATTTAAGGATTATCAAAAAACTCATTTTATTATTTATTTTATTTCAATCCTTATTTTCCTATTCTCAAGAATTTGGTAGAAAAGATAGTCTCAGAGGTTATCTATCAACAGAAAGGATATGTTATGATGTTAGTTATTATCATCTAAAAATATCTATTGATCCCAAAGAAAAATTCATTAAAGGTTATTCTGAAATACATTTTGAGGCTCAGTCTGATTTTGAACTTCTTCAAATTGATTTGTTTGATAATATGAAAATTTCTGAAATTCAATTTGAAGGCAGAGTTTTAGAATATAATCGAGAATTTAACGCTGTTTTCGTAAATTTTGATAGGCTTGTAAAAAGTGGCGAACAGACCTTCATAAGGGTGTATTACTCTGGTAATCCTAGAGTAGCTATCAATCCACCTTGGGATGGTGGTTTTTCATGGGATAAAGATGAAAATGGTAAAGATTGGGTGGGTGTATCTTGTCAAGGATTAGGAGCTAGTTCTTGGTGGCCCAATAAAGACCATCAATCAGATGAGCCAGACAGTATGCTTATAAGCTGTCAGGTTCCAGCAGGCTTACAATGTATTTCAAATGGTAATTTGCGTTTTCATGACTTACGCAAGTCAACAAAATTATACAATACATTCCATTGGTTTGTATCCTATCCAATCAATAACTATGATGTAACTATAAATATTGGTGATTATGTTCATTTTGGAGATAAGTATATAAGTCGTAATGACACATTAGATTTGGATTACTACGTACTACCTTATAACCTTGAAAAAGCCAAACAACAATTTGAGGTGGTTAAGCCTATGTTAGATTGTTTTGAAAAATATTTAGGTTCATATCCTTTTTGGAATGATGGTTTTGCTTTAGTTGAAACGCCGTATTTAGGTATGGAACACCAGAGTGCTATTGCTTATGGTAATAAATTTAAACTAGGATATTTGGGGAATACACGTTTTACTGCTGGTTTGGGTTTTGATTTTATCATTGTTCACGAAAGTGCTCATGAGTGGTGGGGCAATAGTATTACAGCGAAAGATATTTCTGATATGTGGATACAAGAGACATTCTGTACATATTCTGAAGCTTTATTTGTGGAATGCATCTACGGGTACGATGCTATGATAGAATATGTGAAAAATCAGATGTCTATGGCTCAGAATAGGCGAGCAATAGTAGGAATTCCTGATGTGCATCATAAGGGTAGTGGTGATATGTATGCCAAGGGTAGTGCTTTTATACACACTTTGAGAAGTGTTGTTGATAACGATAGCTTGTGGTTTGATTTATTTAAATCGATGACTAATCATTTTAAACACCAAACTGTAGATGGTAGAGAAGTTCTAGATTATATTAATGAAAAAAGTGATCGTAATTTTGATAAATTATATGAACAGTATTTATACACACCAAAATTACCTCAATTTGAATATGACTTATGTGGTTGGGGTAAGCTAAAAACCTTAAAATACAGGTGGAACGCTATTGATGGCTTTGATATGCCTTTAAAAGTGACTTTAGAAAACGGTGTGTTTGATTGGATTTATCCTGAAAGTAATTGGAAAGAGTTGGATTTATCCATTTGGAAGAAGGATTTTCAGATAGCTAATCATTTATTTATGATAGATGTTAAAAAGCTTCAATAGTATTTGTAGATAACAATAGTTTAATTAAATTTGCAATCCAATAATTTTTAAGCAAATGGCTAAGAAAGGAAATAGAGTTCAAGTGATATTAGAATGTACAGAGCATAAAGCATCTGGTCAGCCAGGTACCTCTCGTTACGTTACTACTAAGAACAAAAAGAATACACCAGATAGAATGGAATTGAAAAAATTCAATCCTATTTTAAAGAAAATGACGTTGCATAAAGAAATTAAGTAAGCAATTAAAAGCTGATATATTATGGCAAAGAAGGCAGTAGCATCTTTACAGAAAAGAGGAGCAAAAGATTTTACAAAAGTAATTAAGATGACTAAGTCTGAGAAGACAGGTTCTTATGGTTTCAAATCAGAAATCGTTCCTAAGGATAAAGTGAATGAATATTTGGCTAAAAAGTAAGCCTTAACTTTATAATTTAACAGATTTGAGCTTCTTGAAAAAGGAGCTTTTTCTGTTTAGAAACACATCATTAACTATGGGAATATTTGGTTTTTTTTCAAAAGATAAAAAAGACAAGCTAGACAAAGGTTTAGAAAAGACTAAAGAAAATGTTTTCGGAAAACTTTCTCGTGCGGTTGCGGGTAAGTCTAAAGTTGATGAAGATGCTCTAGATGATATTGAAGAAGCCTTAATCACATCCGATATTGGCGTTGAAACGACTCTAAAAATTATTGAAAGACTAGAAGAAAGGGTAGCTAAGGACAAATACCTTGATGCTAAAGAGTTGAATGCATTCCTTAAAGAGGAAATGAGTCTTTTACTTGAAGAAAGTAATAATTCGGATGAGGTAGAATTTACAGTTCCTCAAACTGACGGGCCATATGTCATTATGGTGGTAGGAGTGAACGGAGTGGGTAAAACTACTACCATTGGAAAATTAGCTCATCAATTCAAACAAGCTGGTAAAAAGGTAGTACTTGGAGCGGCAGATACTTTTAGAGCAGCAGCTGTTGACCAATTAGTTATTTGGTCTGAAAGAGTAGGAGTAGATATCGTAAAACAAGAGATGGGCTCTGACCCTGCATCAGTAGCTTTTGATACTGTTCAGTCCTCTAAAAATAAAGGAGCGGATGTAGTTATTATAGATACGGCAGGTCGGTTACACAACAAAGTCAATCTTATGAATGAGCTGACTAAGATTAGAAACGTTATGTCTAAAGTCATTCCTGATGCTCCTCACGATGTTATGTTAGTTTTAGATGCTTCTACTGGGCAAAATGCTATAGAACAAGCCAAGCAGTTTACTCTAGCAACAAAAGTAGATTCTTTGGCTCTTAGTAAATTAGATGGCACAGCCAAAGGTGGCGTAGTCATTGGTATATCTGACCAATTCAAAATTCCTGTTCGCTACATCGGTGTTGGTGAGGGAATTGAAGATTTACAAGTATTCAATAAGAAAGAGTTTGTAGATTCTTTATTCAACTAATATGAGGACAAAGTCGTTAAAGAATAATAAAATCAATGTTATAACTCTAGGGTGTTCTAAAAATATTTACGATTCAGAAGTGTTGATGGGGCAATTGAAAGCCAATGAGATGGATGTTGAGCACGAATCGGACAAAGATGATGCTAATGTTGTGGTTATCAATACCTGCGGCTTTATTGACAACGCCAAAGAAGAGTCTATTAACACTATTATTGAACAGGCAGAACGCAAGTCTGATGGTAAAATAGACAAGTTATTTGTTACTGGTTGTTTGTCCGAACGCTACAAGCCCGATTTAGAAAAGGAAATTCCTAATGTAGACGAATATTTTGGGACGACTGATTTACCTAAATTATTACAGGCATTAGGAGCAGATTATAAGCATGAGCTTATAGGTGAGCGATTAACAACAACGCCCAAACACTATGCTTTTTTAAAGATAGCAGAAGGCTGTGACCGTCCTTGTTCCTTTTGTGCTATTCCTTTGATGAGAGGTAAGCACAAGTCTAAGGCTATAGAAGATTTAGTTACAGAGGCTACAAAATTAGCTAAGGACGGCGTTAAAGAGCTTATTCTCATTGCTCAAGATTTGACTTATTACGGATTGGATTTGTA
>CAXFOQ010000028.1:0-14912 GCA_964004705.1 uncultured Flavobacteriales bacterium
ATTGATTCAGGACCTGATTTTAGACAACAGATGTTAAGAGAAAATGTTCAAAAATTAGATGCTGTTGTATATACTCATGAACATAAAGACCATGTTGCTGGTATGGACGATGTGAGAGCTTTTAATTTTAAGTTCAAAAAGGATATACCTATTTACGCTACTGAAAGAGTTCAAGAGGCCTTAAAAAGAGAATTTCATTATATATTCTCCTCCTTTCAATACCCCGGTATTCCCAAAGTGCAATTGCATACCATAGATGCTGAATCTAAATTTAGCATTGGCGATATTCCTTTTCAAAGCATTGAGTTGATGCACCACAAAATGAAAGTCTTGGGTTTTCGTATAAATGACTTAGTTTACATTACTGATGTGAATTATATTGATGATGAACAATTACAAAAGATAATAGGTTGTAAAACGCTTATAGTTAGCGCTTTGAGAAAAGAAAAACACATCTCTCATTTCACTTTAGACGAAGCTGTAGAGCTGTCTCAAAAAGTGGGGGCAGAGTCGGCTTATTTGACACACATTAGCCACCTTATGGGTGACCACTATAGCGTTAATAGGGACTTACCACAACATATACAATTGGCATACGACGGTTTGAGTATAGACTTTTAAAAAGTACTTAATGAACCTTTAAGCGTTCCCCATACTTTCGTTTTGAATGTTCGGTTGAGGAAAGGCGTATTTTTGGATTTAGATACGATGCTTTCTTCATTAAAGGTCCATTCGTCGCTAGTACTAAAACAACATAGGTTGGCTTCTGCACCTTCTTCTATAGTCGGGCAGTCTATACCGAGAAGTTTTCTAGGATTGTGGCTTAGGGCATCAATAATGGTATGGAGTCCCAATTCCTTTTGCAATTCTAGTGCTAGAGGTAAAACTGTTTGTGCTCCTATGATACCAAAATTGGCGTGGTCGAAAGTCAGTACTTTATGTTCTACATCTTCAGGGCAGTGGTCAGAACAAATAGCGTCAATGGTACCATCTATTAAACCTTTTATCAAGGCTTGTATATCTTCAGAGGTTCTTAGAGGTGGAAATACCTTGTAATTGCTATCGAAAGTAGCACAATCTTGGTCTCGTAAAACTAGATTATGTATGGCCACATCGGCACTTATATTCAGACCTTTTTTCTTAGCTGCTCGGATAAGTTCCACACTTTTTTTAGTAGAAATTCTACTAGCGTGAAATTTACCTTGGGTATATTCTACCAATTCGATGTCTCTAGCTAACATCACTTCTTCGGCAAGTGCTGGAATTCCTTTCAAACCTAGTTTTGTACTGGCTATGCCTTCGTTCATTTTACCTTCAGAGCTGATGGTTTTATCGTTAGGCTGATTCATGACTAGTCCGTCAAAGTTCTTGGTGTAGAGTAGGGCTAACTTCATCACATCTGCTTTCTGAATACTGTTTCTATCGTCAGTAAAGGCTTTTGCTCCCGATTGGCTCATTTCATACAACTCTGTGAGTTGTTGGCCTTGATGGTCTACCGTAACATTTCCTGCTGGTAAGACTTCTACTACACTTCCTTTAGTAGCATTTCGGATATAATCGACTTGTACTTTGCTATTGGTACTCGGATTGTTGCTAGGCATATAAAGTACTGACGTAAAGCCTCCTTTTGCTGAGGCTTGTATTCCAGTATTCAAATCTTCTTTCCAATCGTAACCAGGATCTCTGTAATTGACGTGCAAATCCATCAAACCAGGCGATAAATGCAGTCCCTTACCGTGTATGATTTTACACCTTTTGGGTGGCTCAATGTTTTTACCAATGGATTCAATGACACCTTTATTGACCAAGACATCTACGGTTTTGTTGTTGTACTTGGATTGTGAATCTATCACTTTAACGGATTGAAATAATATGCTCATAATAATCGTATTAAAAGGGTTTCTATCAATAAAAAGAATAGGGTGAGTAGGATACAACTAAGCCACAAGGGAATACCTGTATTTAAATCTTGAAGGTAATTGCTCAAATTGTCCAATTTACTATCTAGAAAAAAGACATTGGCTTGTTGTTCGCTAAGACTTCTTAAACTTTCCTCATCTGCTAAGGTCAAATCACTTTCTGTTCGGTTGTAGTTAAAGCTGAGAAAAGCCTTAGTTTCTTGCTTGTTATCCTTGAGTTCGTAATGATTAGCCTCAGTTATCTGATTGGCTAACCATAAGCCACTTGGGCTAACCTCAGGTATTATCTCACTTTTATCATTAAACAAACGCATAGGGCTTTCGAAAGTCCTTGTTGAAATAGGAATTTTTTCTTGTCCTATGGTATAGAATAAATTTTGTTTACCACCAGCATAGGAAGCGATGTTGTAGAGTATGGGTACAAACAAAGCGTGTTGACTAAAATTACCAAAGCTATCATCCAGACCAATAGAAGAAAGGTAAACCTTGCCTTTGGCCAATTGGTATTCGTTCAAAAAGCCATTGTTATCTTCTAGTTTAAGAATGGGTACGCCTATACTTCTTGACTGCTGACCGATGGTATAATATTGATTGACGTTCGGAAAGTTCAAACGTTCATCAATCTTTTCAAAAACACCATCAAATAGGGGGTGTTTATCTTCTAGAGATTGTATTTTTATTTCTTGCTCGTTCAACTTTTCATAGTGGTCAATATTTAACAATTGACTAAAGGTCTTGAAAGTTGCTGTATTTAAGTCAGCATTAGGGAACACGAGTACTGACGAGCCTTTCTCTATGGCATTTTTAAGACTTTGCTGAAAGCCCGAGGATAAGTCTTTTATACCATCTAAAATGATAAGCTGAGATTGGTTTAAAACCTTGTAATCGATTTGCTTAATGTTTTGTTTGCTATAATTGAAATAGTTGTCTTTAGCAAAGAGTTTCTCTAGTGAGGCTTGAGATATACTCTCATAAATGTGCTGAACATTCAGTTGGGTTTTTACCTCAAAACTAAAATAAAAGTCATCATCAAAACTAATGGGATAATCTTGTAAACTCAATTTTCCTTTGTGCCATCCTACCGTATTGACTGTAAAGTTAAGTTCAATAATATCTTCATTAGCGACTTCTTTAGTAGTTATGGCTTTTTGTTGTCCATCGACTTCTAAGCCTATATTGACTTCTCTTTTTTCTTCAGAGTTATTATTTTTTACCCTAGCAAAAAGGCTAATATTTTGTTCTAGTTGTGGATTAGGAGTGTTGAGCCAACAGCTATCGACATACAAATTGGCGTTGGTGTAAGGTTTTACTGGAACTAATCTAACAGAGTAAAGGGAATCTTGACTATTGATATCTAAATCCGAAATGGACTTTTGAAAATCAGAAATGATATAAATATCTTTTTTATCCGATGAGCTCTTTTCAAGGATATTTTTTTGGCGTTTGTAAATTTGATTGAGCTTGTGGGTACGTGGCGAACTCTCAATGGCGTTTAAGGCTTTAGAAAATTGCTCTTTATTGAGTGCCCATTGTTGATTACCTCTAAAATCGTTGTTTAACAAGTAAAATTCATCGCTACTAGCATAAGCATCAACAATGGCTTGAGCGTGTTGCTTGGCGTTTAAAAGTAGTCTGCCTTGTTCATTTTCAGCATCCATGCTGAATGAATTGTCAATATATATACTGACAGCATGTTTCCTAGCCTGTTGGCTAGAACCATCGACAGGAATATAAGGTTGAGCAAAAGCTAAAACTAATGCCGTAATAGCTAATATTCTTGATAATAATATGAGTAAGTGCTTGAGCTGAGATTGAGATTTAGTTTTTTCTTTAGCAGACTTTAAAAACTGCACATTAGAAAAGTAAACCGTACGAAACTTTCTGAAATTGAATAAATGAATAATGATAGGAATTGCTACAAGAGCTAGGGCGTACAAAAATTGAGGGTACAGGAAATTCATTAAAAAGCAAAGGTAATATAAAAAGTATAACTAGTAAAATATTATTTTATAATCATACCATCGACCATAGTTAGTTTACGGTCAGCCATTTCTGCAAAATTAGTGTTGTGAGTAACAATAATACAAGATTGACCCATTTCTTTGTTGAGATTCAATAATAATTGATGCAGATCATCGGCATTTTTAGAATCCAAATTTCCAGAGGGTTCATCGGCTAGTAATACTGAAGGATTGTTTATTAACGCCCTGGCTACTGCTACACGTTGTTGTTCGCCACCAGAAAGGGCATTGGGTTTGTGGTGGGCTCTGTCTTTAAGCTTAAGAATGGTCAATAAATCTTGAGCGTGTTTTTCGGCATCTTTACGATTTGTTCCCTTAATGAAGGCTGGTAAACAGATATTTTCTAAAGCTGTAAATTCGGATAACAAATTGTGAAATTGAAAGATAAATCCAATGGATTCGTTTCTAAACTGAGATAGTTGCTTATCGCCAAGTTGAGTTAAATCCGTTCCGTTGATTGACAATTGCCCAGTGTCTGCTTTGTCAAGTGTGCCAATAATTTGCAAGAGGGTAGTTTTGCCAGCTCCCGATGCACCAACTATAGATACGGTTTCGCCAGAATCTACACTTAGATTTAGTCCTTTAAGTACCTCTAAGTCGCCATAACTCTTATATATATCTTTGACTGCTATCACTTCTTTTTCAAATATTGATAATCTAAAAAGTATCGAAGTCTCAAAGATAAACTATTCTCTTGAGGGTTGTTCAATAAGGCTTCTAAATTATCTTTGTAATAGCTTTCTATTCGACTACCAGATGTTAAAATTGAATTCTTCCAAACTATACTAATCTCACTAGCAGGGGCAAACCAATAGTTGAAATTTAAATCGATGTTCCAGGCGTTAAAATTGACATTATTTTCGCCAACATAATCGCTGTCTTGTAAATAACCATAAATGTCTAAAGTGTGGAAAGAATAGTTTCTCACTTGTTCCCAATGGTGTCTGAATTTAAAATCAAAACTCATCTTAGTATTTAGTACGTATTCGGCTTTTAGTACATTAGTAAAGAATTGTTTTTTACGCGTTGAGAAAATAGAATTGCCATTATCTGAAGTGATGTAACCCGTTTCGTTGTCTGTCATACTGGTCGAAAAGACATAGTACATGAATAGTTTCTCACTAAAACGCACTCTTGGCGACAAACGGAAAAACAAGGTATGCTCGTCATACAAAGGGGCTTGACCACCACCAAAACTAAGGTCAAGGGCTAGTTTTTTTCGATAATCACTAGAGAAAAACATACGAGAAGTATATTTTTTAGAACGTTTAAAGACATCGTCAATGCTAGTTCTGGATTCAAAATAATCGTTTCCTTCAGTCAATTCTCCTCTTGATGAAACACCCCAAGTCAAAAAGTTTCTGAAAGTAGATACCTGACGTAGCTCATAGCTCAATTCACTAAATAAACGTGGTTTATACAATTGCTCATAGCTTATAGATGCATTACATTTAAAATCGACCAATCGTTTAGTAGATTCTGTAATGCGGTAACTAATGTCTGCCGAGGTATTAAACTCGTTGTTGTTGTACAAAAAGCCCATATCGTTGGGGTTGTAGGTATCGCTCTCTATGTTATTGGCTAGTCCGAATTGTAACTTACCAGCTACCTTGCTGATATTCATATAGGAGGCAAAGCCTTGTTCTGTGTCTTCTGAACCTTTGACATGGCTATATCTATAATTACCAAAAAATTGATAGGTATTGCTCTTGTTTCTAAAAACTGACAGTAATCCAGTAACATTAGCTTTTTCGCCACCTTTGCGTTGTACATTAGTATTGGTAAATGTCAGGTAGGAGTTGTTGACAAAAGACTGGTCAAGAACAACAATATTGTAATTACTCAAGGGGTCGTTTTCTGTTTCGTTGGTTAGGGCGTTTAGAATACCTACACCTAAGTTGTTCTTAGTTCTTCCTGTTACTTTGGTGGCATTTAACAGATTATCACTGATACGTCTAGAATAAAAAAGATAGCCTTTGTCAAACAATTCTGTACCTTCAGTAAAAAACGGTCTTTTCTCATCGTATTGCACTTCAAAAGGAGAGAGGTTTAGTACTTGATTATCAAAGCCCACTTGTCCAAAATCTGGTATCAAAGTCATATCTAAAGTAAAACTTTCGTTGATGCCATACTTAACGTCCATACCACCATTAAAGCTATACTGTGTTTCTCCGTCAAAGTTTGTGGCATAAGAAGATATGTAGGGCAAAAATGACAGTCGCAAAGGGGGTTCTATACTTTTGAACCCTTTAACTGTACCCGCTTGAGAACTAATATTCTCATTGGTAATATCTATAGGATTCCACGCATAAGATGCTCGGTATCTTCTGATATGTCTAATGATATTGACACTCCAATCTTGTACTTCGCTTTTTGGAAAACGCAGAGCAGAATAGGGGATTTCAAACTCGGCATACCACCCTTTGTCATCACGGTGAGTAGCACTTTTCCAAACCATATCCCAATTGGAGTCTTCTCTATTAGTTGTGAATTTCACATCTTCTTGAACACCTAAAGGCGATAGCTTAAAGCCAAAATCGGTTTGTCCATCTTGATAAGGGTTTATTCGAATTAGAATGTGGTCGTTGTTACTTCCTTCAATTCTATCTCGTTTGCACAATTGACTCATAATACTATCGGCTCTGGGGTCATAAACAGATACCGCAAAATAGATGGATTGATTGTCGTAAGTGGCTTTCCATTCTGTTTTAAAACCTTTGGGCATAGTTGCACCACTAATAGGATAATAACTTATAAATTCTCCAGCTAAATTATGCATAGCCCATTCTTTAGCTGTTATTTTACCATCTGTTGTAGGTTTTGTTTCAGCTCTTTTAATTTGATATGCTTTGGTCTGTGCCTGAATAATTAGCGGAAAACTAAAAAGTAATAGAAAAAGGTGCTTCATTAAGTGTTTATAATTAGGGGACAAATTTACCAAATAATGCCGTTCTGTTGTTTCATTATTCCAAACATTAATTTACTTTTGCTCAACTAAAACTTTCATTATGAATTTACACGAGTATCAAGGAAAAGAAATCTTAAATAGTTTTGGAGTTCGTATACAAAGAGGTATTGTAGCCTCTACTACTGACGAAGCTGTTGCGGCAGCCAAACAATTGAATGAAGAAACAGAAACATCGTGGTGGGTTGTCAAAGCCCAAGTTCACGCTGGTGGTCGTGGTAAAGGTGGTGGTGTAAAACTCGCTAAATCTTTAGATGACGTTAAAAACATTGCTAATGATATTTTAGGTATGCACTTGGTTACTCCTCAGACTTCTGCCGAAGGTAAATTAGTACACCAAATACTGATTGCCGAAGATGTATATTATCCCGGTGAAAGTGAAACTTCTGAGTACTATATGTCAGTATTGCTAAATCGTTCTACTGGTAGAAATATGATCATGTATTCTACAGAAGGTGGGATGGACATTGAAGAAGTTGCTGACAAGACTCCACACTTGATATTTACTGAAGAAATAGACCCTAAAGTTGGTTTGCAAGGCTTTCAGTGTAGAAAAATTGCTTTTAACTTAGGCTTAAGTGGTACAGCTTTTAAAGAGATGACTAAGTTTGTTTCGGCATTGTATGCGGCATACGATGGTATTGATGCTGCCTTATTCGAGATTAACCCAGTTTTAAAAACTTCAGATGATAAAATTTTAGCAGTAGATTCTAAAGTTGCTCTCGATGGCAATGCTTTATTCAGACATAAAGATTATGCAGCTTTAAGAGATAAAAGAGAAGAAGACCCAACAGAAGTAGAAGCTGGAGAATATGGCTTAAACTTCGTTAAATTAGACGGTAACGTGGGCTGTATGGTAAACGGTGCTGGTTTGGCTATGGCAACTATGGATATAATCAAACAAGCGGGTGGTAATCCTGCTAACTTTTTAGATGTTGGTGGTACAGCCGATGCTGCTCGTGTAGAACAAGCCTTTAGAATCATCATGAAAGATGAGGGTGTTAAAGCTATCCTAGTAAATATCTTTGGAGGTATTGTGCGTTGTGATAGAGTAGCACAAGGTGTTGTTGACGCTTATAAAAACATAGGAGAAATAAATATCCCAATCATCGTAAGACTACAAGGTACAAATGCTGTAGAAGCTAAAAAACTAATTGATGAAAGTGGACTAAAAGTTATTTCTGCTATTCTATTACAAGAGGCTGCCGATAAGGTCAAAGAAGTCTTGGCATAGAACATTTAATAAAATTATAAAAGCAGCTGTTTGGCTGCTTTTTTTTTATCCTATATTTACACTAGATTTTGAGAAAAATGAAAAAAATATTAATAGCAAATAGAGGAGAAATAGCATTGCGTGTGATGCGTTCTGCTAAGGAAATGGGTATAAAAACGGTTGCTATATATTCTGAAGCCGATCGTTTATCGCCACACGTTAGCTATGCCGATGAGGCCGTATGTGTAGGTGCACCACCATCTTCAGAGTCTTACCTTAATGTTGAAAAAATCATTGAGACATGCAAAAATCTAGAGGTAGATGCTATTCACCCTGGATATGGTTTTTTATCTGAAAATGCTGATTTTGCTAGACGATTAGTTAAGGAAAACATTACTCTCATAGGTCCTTCAGCAGAGGCTATGGAAATGATGGGTGATAAGCTCAAAGCCAAAGCTACTGTAAAAGCCTTTGATGTGCCTATGGTGCCCGGCACTGATGAAAAGATTACAGATGTAGAAGAAGCTAAATCTATTGCACAAAGTATTGGATACCCCATACTTATTAAAGCGGCTGCTGGTGGCGGTGGTAAGGGAATGCGAGTAGTAGAACAAGCCAAAGATTTTGAAGAGCAGATGAAATTGGCTGTAAGCGAAGCCCTATCTTCTTTTGGTGATGGCTCGGTCTTTATAGAACGATATGTGGGTTCGCCAAGACATATAGAAATACAAGTTTTAGCCGATACACACGGTAATGTTGTGCATTTGTTTGAAAGAGAATGCTCAATTCAGCGTCGCCATCAGAAAGTTATTGAAGAAGCTCCATCTGCAGTACTTACGTCAGAAATACGTGAAGCTATGGGGCAATGTGCTGTTAATGTGGCAAAATCTTGCGACTATGTTGGTGCTGGAACAGTAGAGTTTTTACTCGATGAAAATAAAGACTTCTATTTTCTAGAAATGAATACTAGACTACAAGTAGAGCACCCCGTTACAGAAATGATTACTGGTGTGGATTTAGTCAAGGAACAAATTAAAATTGCTCAAGGTCATTCATTGTCTTTTTCTCAAGAAGATTTATCCATTCAAGGTCATGCCCTTGAAGTAAGGGTATATGCAGAAGACCCCATGAATAATTTTGCACCTGACATCGGTACACTAAAGCGTTACGTCCTACCTGATAGTGTTGGTGTTAGATTGGACAATGGTTTTGAGGAAGGTATGGAAATACCCATTTATTACGACTCTATGCTATCCAAACTAATAACTTATGGCAAAGATAGGGAAGAAGCTATCTCTAGAATGAAAAGAGCTATTATGGATTATACTATTGTTGGAGTGAAGACTACTTTACCTTTTGCTTTATTTGTGATGGATCACCCTAATTTCGTCAATGGTGATATTGATACCCATTTTGTAAAAACTCATCTCACAGACCCTTCAGTTTTAGATAAGAGTTGTGAAGAAGAAGCTGAAATAGCTGCACTATTAGCTAGACATTTGCAAACACAAAGCCCTTCGTTAAATACGGTTGGTGTGCAAACTGAAAAAATTAGTAATTGGAAGAAAAATAGAAGGTAATACTACTTGCCTCTGCCTTGCAGTATGATAAGTACGGTATGAATCATTATTTTCAGGTCAATTAGTAGGGACATATTTTCGATATAAAGAATGTCGTACTTTAATCTTTCGAGCATTTCATCTATATTTTCAGCATAGCCAAATTTTACCATACCCCAAGATGTGATTCCTGGTTTTACTCTGTAAATATGTTTGTAGTGTGGTGCTTTTTTAATGAGCTGATTGGCGAAAAAGTCACGTTCTGGTCGAGGGCCTACAAAACTCATATGACCAAACAAGACATTAAAAAATTGTGGAGTTTGGTCTAGTCGTATTCTTCTCATTACACGTCCCCAAGGCGTAATTCTTGAATCTGTTTTGCTAGAGAGTTTGGGGCCTTCTTTTTCAGCATCTTCATACATTGATCTGAATTTATAAATATTGAATTTCTTGCCGTATTGTCCAATTCGTTCTTGTTTGTAGATAATAGAACCTGATGAACTTAATTTAACAGCTATAGCAGTTAATATCATAAAGGGTGATAATAGTATAATTGCTAATAGTGAAAATAGGTAATCTAAAAATCGTTTGACTACAAACTCCCATTGAGGTAACAGTTTATGCTTTATTTCAATGAGAGGCGTACCAAGTATAGAATTCATTTTTACACTACCAGAAAGTATATCGTACATATCAGGAATGATTTTAACATATACATTGATGGTTTCTAATTCATTGAGAATACGCTCAATTTTGTGGTGTTCGGATGATTCGATAGCTATGATTACATCTTCAATAGCTTTGTCCTTAATTATTTGTTTGGCTTGTTCGAAACTTCCTAAATGAGGAATGTATTGGTCTAGCAAGTGACTTTTTTTACTATCTACATTTAGAAAGCCCAATAGTATATGACCACTTGATTTTTGTTCACTTTCTAATTCTTTGAATAAAAGCTCTGCCTTTTTATTACTTCCAATAATCAGGGTATTAAAGCCAATAACTTTGTTATGAATTCTTAAAGCAGTTCTAGTGGTTAAAAGAAGTCTGAAAAAAGATGTAATGACAAAGTGAAAACAAAATAATGCAATGAATGAGGTATAATATTGTTTGTAGTTGATGATGAAATCGTCTAGAAGTACAGCAAAGAAAATAACAGTTACTCCAACTAATGTTGCCATAAAAATTTGACTAATTTCTTTAAGTCTAGATTTACGATAAATAGCGTTGTATTGACCTAGTAAAGAATAAAATATTAGCCAGCAAAGACTAATGATTGACATATTAAATATATATTCTGGTTTTAGTGTAAAAAAAGATTCATCCAAATACACTACTCTGTAGTAGATGAACAAAAACCAAGCTAATGATGCACTAATGATATCTACACCAATATATTTGAGTGTATGCAGAAGGTTATTCTTCATATAGAAGTCTAATGTTATCCAAATACATTTCGTTTTGTGCTACAGCTGTATCTCTAGGAATAGCGAAAAATAATTTATAATCATTAGCATCATTATAATTATAAATGATTTCAGTTAGCGAGATGTAAATCTTATTCCATTCTTCCTTTTCATTGAGATAAATAATGGTGTTTTTATCAATTTCTGCACTTCCGTTAGCATATATTCCAACTATAATTGGTGCATTACATTTATAATCCATTTCTAGATACACAACTTTATCTTTAGGTAGGTTAAAATCAGGTGTGTTACACTCAAAGAGTTCACCAAATTCGCCAGATATTACGCTTTTAGCATAATAGTTGCCATAATTATTATTTGAGCTATCATAAATCTTTTCAATGGTATGATTACTTGAATCAGAAACGACACTAAGGCTTGTTCCCACACTTTCAAAATTTTCGTTGTAGGGAAAGTTAGACAGAGAATAACTCACTGTTGGATTAAAAGAAGTGTTTTTATTTTCAAGGAGTTCTGTATTCAATTCAAAAGAGGTGAAGAAAGGATAGTTTTCACGACTAGAAGAAATGCCATTTTTCTTAATACCTGCTTCAATAATAATTTCTAGTTCACCAGTTTTTAAAATAGGAAAATTAGCGGGTAGGGGAAAAACACCTTGAAATTCATTATCTATATAGACCCATGCATCTGTAATTTTGGAGCTATGATTTCCATTAACCTCTATGGATTCAATAGTAATTATTGAAGGAATATCTTCTTCTTTATTAATTACTTCGCAACTGAATAAAAAAAATAATATTGTTAAGAAAAGACTGAATCTAATGTACATTGTTTAACGCAATTAATCAATAAGTATTACACCACATTCAATTGATGGTTTAATTTCATTTTTTCAAGAATTACTACTGCCAATTCTAGGGCTCTCAATCCATCTATAATGGAAACTTCTGGTTCAATATCTTCATTAATTGCATTAGCAAAGCTGATGAATTCATCTTTGATGGCATTATTTTCTTCTATTATAGGATTTTCAAAATAGATTTGCTTTTTTCTTTTTCCTTTACCTAGGTCTAGTACTACTGCTAAAGGGTCAATTTCTTCAGATGGTTTTATGTTTTTAAGTCGGATAACCTCTGTTTTCTTTTCTAGGTAATCTATAGATATGTAGGCGTCTTTTTGAAAAACACGGCTTTTACGCATCTTCTTAAGAGACATTCTACTTGCAGTTAGATTACATACGCAACCGTTATTGAATTCTATTCTAGCATTAGCTATATCTGGAGTGTCACTTACGACAGAAACACCTGAGGCTTGTACGCTTTTTACAGTTGAATTAACCAATTTTAAAATAATATCCAAATCGTGAATCATTAGGTCTAGCACTACAGGAACATCTGTACCTCTAGTATTAAACTCTGCTAACCTGTGAGACTCTATGAACAAGGGCTGATTGACATAGTTTTGAGCTGACTTGAAAGCTGAGTTAAATCGTTCTACATGCCCAACTTGTACTTTTACACCTGCCTCTCTAGAAAGTTTCATTAGAGTTTCTGCTTCTATTACAGTTTGAGTAATTGGTTTTTCAATAAAGACGTGTTTGTTAGAACGGATAGCTAAACTAGCGCAGTCGTAGTGAGAAATAGTTGGCGATACAATATCTATAACATCAGCCTCTTGAATAAGTAATTCTACTGATTTATAAGATTTTATTCTAAAAGAACGGTTAACAATTTTCGCATTTTCTCTATCGGTGTCGTAAAATCCAATGACTTCAAAAGTATTTTTCAACTCTAAAAGTAATTTTAAATGTATTTTTCCTATGTGACCAGCACCTATAACTCCTATTTTCAACATGGAAGCAATATAATTTATGCTAAAATAGAAATTTAATACAGACTAAATAGTATTTTTGAATTCTATTGATATGAACGATAATTTTAGACATAAAGGTTTACGTCTCAAGCTAGTTGAAGTATTAAGAGAAAAAGGAATTAAAGATGAAAAGGTATTGATGGCAATTTCCAAAATTCCTAGACACTTGTTTATTGATAAAGCTTTTCTAGAATTTGCTTACCAAGACAAGGCCTTTCCTATTGATGCAGGTCAGACTATTTCTCATCCATATACGGTAGCATATCAAACCGAATTATTAGACTTAAAAGCTCGTGACAAAGTACTTGAAGTGGGTACGGGTTCAGGCTATCAAACAGCTGTTTTGTTAGAGCTCAAAGCTCAAGTGTTTAGTATTGAAAGGCAAAAAGAATTGTACCGTAAGGCTAAGGATTTTTTGCCAAAGCTAGGTTATCAAACCATGTTCTTTTATGGAGATGGTTATAAAGGACTTGAAAAGTTTGCCCCTTTTGATAAAATAATAGTTACTGCAGGAGCTCCGTTCATTCCAGAAGATTTATTAAGTCAATTAAAAGTAGGCGGTAGAATGGTTATTCCAGTTGGTGATGATACTCAGAAAATGGTATTTATAACTAAAACGTCTGAAAACGACATAGAACAAAAGGTCTTAGGTGATTTTTCATTTGTACCCTTATTGCGTAAAAAGAGCCAATAGTATTTATTACTTTTGCTCAATAAAAATCAAGATATTATGAAACATATTGGAGTTATTGGTGCTGGAACAATGGGTAATGGTATTGCTCATGTATTTGCTCAAAGTGGTTATAGCGTTCGCTTAGTAGATTTGTCAGAGGCAGCCTTAGAAAAAGCATTAGCTACTATTTCTAAAAATTTAGATAGAATGGTGGCGAAAGAGAAAATTTCTGAAACCGACAAAACGAATACCCTAAATAAAATAGAAACTTTTACCGATATGTCTTCTGCTGTAAAAGGTTTGGATTTGGTGGTGGAAGCAGCTACCGAAAATATGGATATTAAACTCAAAATATTCTCTCAATTGGATGAGTTGTGTGATGAGCATACCATTTTAGGTTCAAACACATCTTCTATTTCTATCACTAAAATTGCATCTGCTACTCAGAGAGCTGATAAGGTTATTGGTATGCATTTTATGAATCCTGTGCCAGTAATGAAGTTGGTGGAGGTAATTCGTGGTTATGCTACATCTGATGAAGTGACAAATACCATTATGGAAGTTTCCAAATCCTTAAATAAAGTCCCTGTTGAAGTAAACGATTATCCGGGTTTTGTTGCTAATCGTATTTTGATGCCTATGATTAATGAAGCTATTATTACGCTGCACGAGGGCGTGGCTGGGGTAGAGGAAATTGATACCGTAATGATGTTAGGTATGGCACACCCTATGGGGCCATTGCATTTAGCTGATTTCATTGGTTTAGACGTTTGCTTGTCTATATTAGAAGTGATGCACGATGGCTTTGGTAATCCAAAATATGCCCCTTGTCCATTATTAGTCAATATGGTAACGGCGGGTAAATTAGGGGTCAAGTCTGGTGAAGGCTTTTACGATTATTCTGAAGGACCTAGAAACAAAAAGCTATCGGCTCAGTTTTCGAGATAAAATCACTCAATTATCCCTTTTTTCTTTGCATCTTTAATAATGTATTCTATCCATTTATCTTCTTCTACACTTTGGGGTTTGTAGGGTGTTTTGAGGTTGTTGTCGTACAGTTTTGCCATACCTTGCCAAAAGAAGGCGTGGAAACCGCCTTTTAAATCTTTGACTATTTGATAGGTGCTGATGTTGGTTTCTCTATAAATTAGCTTAGAGAGTATGCGTCCATCCCAACGGGATAATTTTTTTAATTCTGGTGCTAAATCTTCTTTAACCCATTGTTCTGTGGCTTTGATATAGGCTTTGCGTTTTCTTCTTTTTGGG
>CAXFOQ010000029.1:0-14905 GCA_964004705.1 uncultured Flavobacteriales bacterium
CTACCTAACTACAAACACAATATAAAATTCGGTTCACACTTTACCTACCATACATTTATTCCTGGTAGTGTAACAGGACGTTCTGGAGAAGTCGTTTTCGAACCTGAATCTATTTTCAAGCAGTATTCCAACGAAGGAGCACTTTATGTATCTGATGATATTGAAGTTAATGAAGATTTAAAAATTCACGCAGGACTTCGCTACAGCAGTTTTCAATTTGGCGGACCAATAACTGTACGAACCTACTTCAAGAATGAATTGACTGGTGATACTGCCAATCATCACAGACATTTAGAGCCTCGCCTTTCCATGAGGTATAAACTGAATAAAAGCAGTTCAGTTAAAGCTTCATACACTCAAAATTACCAATATATTCATCTAGCATCATTGTCTAGTGTTTCTTTACCTACAGATTTATGGGTACCTAGCACTAAAATTGTAAAACCACAATATGGCAGACAATTTGCAGTCGGTTTATTCAAAAATTGGAAGGATAACAAATGGGAGACTTCCATTGAAGCCTATCATAAAAAAATGGATAACCTTATAGAATACAAAGAAGGAGCATTACCTGAAGACAATACCAATACAGCCTCTGACGAATCTTTTACATTTGGTGATGGCGAGTCTTATGGCTTGGAGTTTTTTATCAAAAGAAGACTAGGAAAAACTACTGGTTGGTTAGGATATACCATTTCAAAAACAACACGTTACTTTGAAGAATTAAATGACGGTATTGGCTTCCCTGCCAAATACGATCGAACGCATGATTTATCCTTAACAGCAACTCACGAACTGAATGAAAATTGGGTGCTATCGGCTGTCTTTGTTTATGCTACAGGAAACACATTAACTCCAGCTCTTGACAGATACATTATCGATGGGGATATTTACACGGAATTTGCCGATAGAAACAGTTACAGAATGCCAGCCTATCACCGAATGGATTTGTCAGCAACATACACTAGAAATAAAGCTAACAAACGTTTTAACTCCTCGTGGAATTTTTCTATTTATAATCTTTATAATAGAGCCAATCCCTACTTCATTTATTTCGATGTTGAGGGCGATGGAAATTTAACAGATGGCGGTTTAGAGCCTAAGGCTTTTCAGATATCCATATTTCCAATTATACCATCTGTAGCTTGGAATTTTAATTTTTAATTAAATATGAAAAAGTTAATCTATTACATATTACCTATTTTACTACTTAGCAGTTGCGAAAAGTTTTTTGAATTTGAACAAGAAGTTGGTTTTTCTCAAGAAACTACTGAAACTAAAATTGTTGTTCAGTCCGTCATTCAAACTGGCTATCCAGCTTATGCTATTGTAACAAAAACTCAACCTTATTTCTCTGCAGTAACTGACGAAACTATAAACGAACTATTCGTTACTAATGCAAATATACAAGTATCCAACGCTGAAGGAAAAAGTGTAGAACTTGTTAATATAAATGATGTTCCAGCATTTGGGATTGAAGAGGTTGATGAAACCTTAGACTCTATAGCAGCTTTATTTCCCGGTTTTTATATTGAATGGCCCTTCGATATCATTTTACCACCACCCTACAATACTATAGCTAAGTCAGGAGAGCGTTTTAACATGACAGTTATCGTTGATGATGACTCTATTTTTGCTACAACTACTGTTCCTGCTGAACATCTGATAGATAGCCTGTGGTTTGAGATTGACGAGTTAGCACCTCGACCCAACCTGGGTAATTTTTGGTTTCACTATTCAGATCCCGATACTTTAGGTAATACCATAATGATAGAACACAAACGACTAGCTCACACTAAAGAAGTTTTTTGGGGAGATAATACACCTGAGGGAAGAATGTCTAATTCTTTTACAGTAAAGCAAACTAGAGACCCTCTTTTTGCCAAGGCACTTTGGGGTTTTGTAAGAAATGATTTTGAAGGTCTTAATGGCACTTCTTTCGATACTTATTTTCAAAGAGGTAATTTAAGTTCAACACTAACAGCTACTTTTGATGAGGTAATTTTCGAACAAGAAGAAGAAGGTTTTTTTAAAGCTGGACAAACTCTGACAGAACACGATAAAACAGTTTACCCTGACACCGTATTGGTGAGAATGAGTCAAATAGATAATAACTCCTACTTATTTTGGCGTTCTGTAGAATATCAAGCAAGTAGTAATGGTAACCCTTTTGCAGAACCCATCAACCTACAATCTAATGTTTCTAACGGATATGGTGTGTTCTATGGACAGGCAGCCGTTTACTACAAACTTATTGCCAAAGAAGACACAACATATATTGAAAGATATTATCCACTTATCACAGAAATATTATAAATTTATAAGCTAAATATTTACTATTAAATTAACCTCTTTATGTCGGAAAAAATAGAAAACATTGAACTCTTAATTATCGGCTCTGGACCTGCAGGATATACTGCTGCTATATATGCCGCTCGTGCTGATTTGAAACCTGTTTTAATTCAAGGCTTACAACCCGGTGGACAATTAACAACTACCACTGAGGTGGATAACTATCCTGGCTATCCAAATGGTGTAGATGGTACTAAAATGATGGAAGACTTCAAAGCTCAGGCCGAGCGTTTTGACACTGATACTCGATGGGGAATGGTCACTAAAGTAGATTTTTCCGAAAGACCATTTAAAGTCGAGATTGATGGTAACAAAAATATTTTGGCAAAAGCTGTTATTATTGCAACAGGTGCTTCTGCCAAATGGCTTGGTATTCCTGATGAAGAAAGACTTAATGGTTTTGGTGTTTCTGCCTGTGCCGTTTGCGATGGATTTTTCTATAAAGGTCAAGACGTTGTAGTGGTTGGCGCTGGAGATACAGCAGCTGAAGAGGCTACCTACTTAGCTAAATTATGTACAAAGGTAACTATGTTAGTTCGAAGAAACGAAATGAGAGCCTCAAAAGCTATGCAGAAAAGAGTTTTTAATACGGAAAATATTACGGTACTTTTCAACCACGAAACCAAAAGTATTAATGGAGAAAAAGGTGTTGAGAGCGTAACTGCTTACAACAATCAAACTAAAGAAGAAATCGTTATTCCTGCAACTGGCTTTTTTGTAGCTATCGGACACAAACCAAACACCGACCTATTCAAAGGTCAATTGGATATGGACGATAACGGTTATTTGATAGTGGAAGCTGGAACTTCTAAAACTAAGATAGATGGTGTTTTTGCAGCTGGTGATGTTGCAGACCATGTATACCGTCAAGCCGTAACTTCTGCTGGAACTGGCTGTATGGCAGCACTAGATGCAGAGCGTTTTTTAGCTGCTCAAGAATAAGTTTCTAGTCGGTAATTATAAAATCTGAATTCCAAAGTTTAAATTCAGCAATTTCAGGCTTACTAAAAGGTATATCCCAGTATCCTTTGTAATTGATATAGCTTGGAATAAGTTTGTCTTGAGCATACCCCATCTCCACATCTACCGACACGTTCAAATCAATAAGCCAATAATCGTATTGCATAAGGTATTTTCTATACACTACATTGAAAGTGTTTCTATCAAAATACGAGACTAACTCTCGAATAAGAACTTCTTCTTGCTCGTCTTGGCTAAGATCACTTTTCATACGACACACAAACTCATAACACTCCAAAGTATCTTTGTAGGTCTTTTTAGAAATGATGTAGTCGTAGTATTTTTGCATAGACTCGTCAAAAACAGCGAGTTTTTCTTTTTTACTACCTGATTTCTCTATTTCTACAGAACCTGGATTAAAAATGATGACTTTAGCATCTCTTTCATTTCTTTCGTTTTGGCTATCACGGTCATTTGACTTCTCTTTTGAGCTGTATTTACTTACCTCCAAAGTATCTTTTGGAAAAAAAATGTAGTCAAAAAATTCTGGAGTATAGTACCGGTATTTACCTCGTCTATTGTAAATTCTTCCATCATTGAACGAAGAATCTATTTTTACTACAAGCTTATTATCTGCCACCTCATAATGCCCTTGACGATACAAAAATCCAACCGAATTATTCTTGATATCAAAAACCTCCAATTCACTAGTGTATTGATGGGGGTAATATCGTAAGTTTTTAAATCCTTGATAAAAGCTAGTATCGGACTTAACGTAGTCGATAAAATCTTCTACACTAAAACCAGTACTAACCGCCGACACCATTACAGAATCCAACATCACAGATTTGACAATGCCATCTTGTGCTGAAAGGACTGAGCTATGTAGTAAATAAAGAATACAAAACCACTTTCTCATAGGACAAAACTATATAAAAAAAGCTGCCCACGAGGGGCAGCAGGTAGTAATTCATAAGCCGGATTCTGTTCTCTTTCGAGCCTCATCATTTATCTACGCTAGCTATTACTAACTAGCTTGAGCTGCCTACCCCCCGAGATTGAACGAGCAGTCCCTGTTCTCGGTATACGTGACATTGCACCGCATAGAGTTTACCTGGTTTCACTACAGCCGAACTGTACTTGCTTTCTGTTGCACTGGTCCTCACCTTACGGTGGACGGATGTTATCCGCTATGCTGCTCTACGGTGTCCGGACTTTCCTCTTAAAGTTATAAGCGATGAAGTCCATTACTACTTTGGCAAAAGTAAAAAATACTATCTTAGTACAATGAAAAAAGTGATTTATACAAAAAATGCACCTGAGGCTGTAGGTCCATATAGTCAAGCCATACTATCCAACAACACCTTATACACCTCGGGTCAAATTGCTATAAATCCTATTAGTGGCGATTTGATAATGGATTCTATTACAAATGAAACCCACCAAGTCATGAAAAATCTACAAGCAGTCTTAGAAGCCGCTGAAATGAGTTTTTCCCATGTTTTGAAGTGCACTATCTTTTTAAAAGATATGAATCAATATGCAGATATCAATTCAGTATATGCAGAATACTTCGACGAAAATCCTCCTGCACGAGAGGCTGTTCAAGTCAGTGTGTTACCCAAAAATGTAAATGTAGAAATATCTCTAATAGCTCATAAATTATGAAAAGAAGACAAGCCTTAAAATCGTTCATTAGTGCCTCTATCCTACCCTTTTTGCCCTTCAAACAGTTGTTTGCACAAGACGAATGCATTACAACGAATGATATACTAGGCCCTTACTTTATAGAAGGAGCACCTAACATTAGTAATATAGCTCCTACTGTTAGTGAAGTCCCACGCTTATACATTACTGGTACTGTTTATGCTAAAGATTGTGTAACGCCTATCCCAAATGCTCTAATAGATGTATGGCAAGCCAATAATGATGGCGCATATGAAGATATAGACTATAGAGCTAAAATCTATACTGACGAGGCTGGTAATTACGCTTTTGAAAGCATTCAACCCGGTAAATACTTGAACGGAAGTTATTACCGACCAAGTCACATACATTATAAGGTAGTCTATAAAAACAATCCTGAGTTTGTCACCCAATTGTACTTTGAAGGTGATACCTCCATAGACATTGACCCTTGGGCTTCTGACCCCTCGGCAGTAGATAGAATCATACCTTTGACTGTTGATGACAATTCAAATTTAAATGGTGTTTTTGACATCTATCTTGACGTTGATATAGAAACAGTAAATACGATAGACTACAATAGAAACGATATTGCTAGTAAGATACTATCCATTGCCCCTAATCCCATTGTAGAAAATTTTGAACTTAGTTTTTACTGCAACAGTAAGTCGGAAGTTAGTATTGACATATGCGATGTTATGGGGCGTAAATCAACCCTTTTATATCAAGACACCTGCAACATACAATTGCATAAAATACAATTAAAAAAACCCAGTCTAAAAGCTGGTCTTTATGTTATTCGTTTATCTATTGATGGAAGAAAAGTAGATGCTAAGCGAGTGTTTATTTCTTGAATCAGTACTCCACCCTAACATGGTGTATGCTTTGTAATTTCTTTTTAAACAATTTTTTTATCTGTGTTATTGATTTCATAGTAATATCAGCATTCACAAATTGTTCGTTGTCTATTTGGGTATTGATTATACTCTCCACTAACTTGTCGATATTTTCTAAAGTTGGTGACTTTAAACTCCTTGCAGCAGCTTCCACAGAGTCAGCCATCATCAGAACGGCAGTTTCTTTTGAGAAAGGCTTAGGGCCAGGATAAGTAAATTTTTCTATGGCTTCATTCTCATCAGCAAAACTCGCTATGTACTGCTTGTAAAAATATCCTACCATAGTCGTACCATGGTGAGTCCGTATAAAGTCTATCAGTTCATCAGGTAAGTTATTTTCTTTAGCTAAACTAATACCATTTTTTACATGCTTAATAATGACATCAGCACTTTCCTCAAAACTCAAATCATCGTGGGGGTTTATTCCAGAAATTTGATTTTCTATAAAAAATTGAGGGTTCTTCATTTTACCTATATCATGATATAAAGCACCAACTCTTACTAACAAAGCATTACCTCCAATTTCAAGAATTCCTTCTTCAGCTAAATTGGCTACTTGTAAAGAGTGTTGAAATGTACCGGGTGCTTTTTGAGCCAATTCTCTCAACAAAGGACTGTTTGTATCTGACAATTCTAATAGTGATATATCAGAAACCAACGAGAATGTTTTTTCAAAAGCAAAAATTAATGGATAGGCAAATAAGGTCAGAGCACCATTTCCAGCTAACCAAACAAAATTCATCCAATCGATATTATCAATACTGCCTTCTTGAGTCAGTGCCATCGCAAAATAAGTTATAAAGTAAATAGCGATAATTTTAGCAGTAGATATAAAGAGCTGACCTCTTTTATACATTTGTAATACAGATAAGATAGACACGATTCCAGCCATTAACTGAAGATAAATGAACTCGAAGCTATTAGGAACTATAAAACCAATGATTATTATGGAAATTAGGTGTGTAAACAAAGCTAAGCGCGTATCAAAAAAGGCTTTCATAATAATAGGCAACAAGCAAAAAGGCATTAAAAAAATTAGTTTATTACTTGCCATTAACGAAAGAGAACCCATCAAAACCATCAAAATAATAAGTGCAAGAATGAAAGTAATTTTCTTATTATCATTGTATATCTCATTCCTAAATTGTTTTAGAAATAAGTATAAAATTAAAAAAGCAACTAATACTAATAAAGTCTGTCCCAAACTAAGCCAGTTTTCTGAACCATCCTGCCAATTTTCACCTTCATAACGCTGACGATAAGACTCTAATTCTTGAAAATTACTTTCAGTAACTAATTCACCTTGTGATATAATTACCTCTCCACGTTGAACCATTCCTAAGCCCTTTGAAATAGCTTTTAGTTCGCTGTCTAACATTTTGGTTGTTGCATCATCGTCATAAAAGACATTTTGCTTGAGCATTTCTAAGATTAAAGGAGATATGAAATTAGATTCTTCCTCTGAAATATTTTTAAGCTCAAAAGCTTTTTTAGAAGCTGATTCAATTGTGTACAACTCTCCTAATGGAATAAGCTCACCAATATTTTCTTTCATTACAATAAGTTCATAATCGTCTTCCTTAAATTCAATATCATCAACCATTTGAATAATTCCAGTTGTGTACAAGTCTTTGAGAACTTTCAAACCATAATCAGCTAATTTCTCCTTCTTTGTTTTATTTTTTTTCTTTTTGTTAAGGTTAAAAAAAGTAAAACGAGTATCTTTAGATATCTTTTTATCGGTAGACCATTTTTGCTCAAAATTAGATATAAATTCCTCGGCTTTAAGTTCGTACACCGATTCATCCATCACAAAAGTTAGCTTTATATTGTCTCGCAATTCCTCTTCCTCATCTGCTAACTGTTCGTTAGATTTATAAACTGGAAAATCATAGGGTGCGATTAAAGTTTCGTGCATCCAAGGTTTTCCTTTTAGATACTCAAACTTAAATGATGCTTTATTAGGAAATATCCAAACAATAAGAATAGTTGCAATAAGGAAAAGAATAACTTTTTGAATCTTATTATAATTATTCTTTATTTCAGAAGGCAAGTTATATTGCATATTGCCGACAAAAATACCAATAAATAACTAGTTAACAAACGTACTATAAAACATCATTTTATTTAACTTAGCAGCATAGTATCCAAAAATTAAGTTATTATGAAAGAAGTAGTTATCATATCAGCCGTAAGAACTCCTATAGGTAGTTTTGGTGGTTGTTTTTCAAATATTTCTGCTACATTATTAGGCAGTATTGCAATAAAAGGTGCATTAGAAAAAATCAACCTATCACCAGAAAAGGTTGATGAAGTTTACATGGGTAATGTACTCCAAGCCAACTTAGGTCAAGCACCGGCACGACAAGCTGCAATTGCTGCTGGTATTTCTCAAGAAGTTCCTTGTACGACTATTAATAAAGTATGTTCATCTGGAATGAAGTCCATCATGTTAGCCGCGCAAAGTATTATTTGTGGTGATAATGATGTCGTCATAGCTGGTGGCATGGAAAATATGTCTGCTGTACCTCATTACTTTGCTAAAGGAAGAAATGGTCAGAAGCTTGGAGATATGGAGTTAATAGATGGCTTAGTAAAAGACGGACTAACAGACGTTTACAATAATATACATATGGGAAATTGTGCAGAATTATGTGCCAAAGAGATGAACTTTAGTAGAGAACAACAAGATGCTTTTGCAATTGAATCATACAAACGAAGTGCTGATGCTTGGGAAAATGGCAAGTTCAAAGACGAAGTCATTCCTGTAGCAGTACCTCAAAGACGAGGAAATGACATAATAATTTCAGAAGATGAAGAATATAAAAATGTAAAGATGGAAAAAATTCCTAATCTTCGCCCAGTCTTTGATAAAAATGGTACAGTAACTGCAGCTAATGCATCGACACTAAATGATGGTGCTGCTGCTTTATTGCTTATGAGTAGCGAAAAGGCCAAAGAATTAGCAATAAAACCTTTAGCTAAAATACGCAGCTATGCCGATGCTGCTCATCAACCAAAATGGTTCACTACTGCACCTGCCAAAGCATTATCCATTGCATTGAATAAGGCGAATCTATCTACTAGTGATGTAGATTACTTCGAGTTAAATGAAGCCTTTTCAGTGGTAGGGCTAGCCAATATAGAAAAATTAGGACTTGATAATACTTGTGTAAATGTCAATGGTGGTGCAGTATCTTTGGGTCACCCACTAGGCTGTTCCGGAGCACGAATTATCGTTACTCTTTTGCATGTACTTCAACACAATGATGCTAAAGTTGGAGCAGCAGGAATTTGTAACGGTGGTGGCGGTGCGTCTGCATTAGTTGTAGAAATGATTTAAACATTATAGAATTAATACTAAAAGCTGACTTTTATTAGTTGGCTTTTTTTTTATTTTTGTCTTTGATGAAATACGGAATTTCAGAATTAGCAATAGTACCTATTCGTGCCGACGTATCCGACAAAGCAGAAATGGTTAACCAACTTCTTTTTGGTGAACATTTCAAAGTATTAGAATCAAGAGTAAAATGGAGTAAAATACGTTTAGCACATGATAAATATGAAGGTTGGATTTGTAATAAACAATGGTCAGAAATAGACAAAAATTCTTACGAAGAACTTGAACGTCATGATCCTACTCTAACAACTGAATTATTAGACATAGTAATTAAAAACACCCATCAAACCATACCTTTGGGCAGTACACTCCCATTTTACAAAGAACATCAATTTCAAATTAACGATAATATCTACACTCATGAAGGAGAAAGCACAACAGGTTTTAGAGATAAAACAATGTTGGTTGATAACGCTATGCTCTACCTTAATACACCTTATCTATGGGGTGGTAGAACACCTTTTGGAATTGATTGCTCAGGTTTTACACAGATGATTTATCGTTTGTATGGAAAAGAAATTCCTAGAGATGCATACCAACAAGCAGAAATTGGAACAACACTTAGTTTTATAGAAGAATCAGAAGCTGGTGATTTAGCATTTTTTGATAACAATGAAGGCAAAATTATTCACGTTGGCATAATTTTAGAAAATAACTTCATTATTCATGCTTCTGGTAAAGTTCGTATTGATCGACTTGACCAACAGGGTATCTTCAATAACGAAAAGCGTAAACACACCCACAAACTCAGAATAATTAAAAGTATAATTTAATTTCTTTGTGTTTTATACAATAAATCGAAACCTTAAATTGTTATTACCAAAATTAATAATATGAAAAAATTAACCATTCTCATTTATCTAGTATTAGGAGGTATACTCTTTCAGATAACACAAGTATTTATAGATAATAAGTTACACGCAAACACATCATTTTTTGTTTCCACTAAAGATAAATCAAATACACAAATAGATTTCACATATGCCGCCGAAAAATCTCTTGAGGCAGTCGTACACATCAAATCCAAAATTATGGAAGATGAATATTACCGATATTATCACCCTTTTTTTGGTCAAGGCTATTACAACCAACCAACCGAGAAAGTAGCTAGTGGTTCTGGAGTTATCATTTCAAAAGATGGATACGTAGTAACAAATAAGCACGTTATTAATGAAGCTGAAGAAATAGAAGTCGTGCTCAACGATAAACGCAGTTATACAGCAAAATTATTAGGCACTGACCCTAATACAGATTTGGCATTACTAAAAATTGATGCTCAAACATTGGAATTCCTAACCTTTAGTGATTCAGATTCCATCAAAGTTGGTGAATGGGTTTTAGCAGTTGGTAATCCATTTAACCTCAACTCAACTGTAACAGCTGGCATTGTCAGTGCCAAAGCAAGAAGTATCAACATATTGAACAGAAGAAATGGCATAGAATCCTTTATACAAACCGATGCTGCCATAAACCCTGGTAATTCTGGAGGAGCATTAGTAAATACTAATGGAGACTTAGTGGGAATAAATACAGCAATACAATCTAATACAGGTTCTTACACTGGCTATGGATTTGCTATCCCTGCCAATATGGTACAGAAAGTGATTTCTGATATCAAAAATTATGGTGAGGTCAGACGTGCCTATATAGGTATTCATATTGCTGATATTAACCAAGAGTTGGCAAAAAAACTAGCTTTGAATGGTGTGGAAGGTGTTCTAATAACTGATGTACTAAAAGATGGTGCTGCCAAAAAAGCTGGAATTGAAAGCTATGATGTTTTGATTAGTATCAATAATGTTGAAGTAAATAGTGTTAGTCAATTGCATGAACAAATTATTAAATTTAGTCCGGGTGACGAAATAATTTGTCAAATTAAACGAAATGGCATATTGCAAACTATTGAGATTGAATTAGAGAGTTAAAATATTCATAAAGTTTCAGATATAATATCAATAAATTTATTATTTATAATAAAACTATTATTTATGAACAAATACATCTATTTATATTTATTTGCTTTACCATTTGTAAGCAAAGCTCAAAATACACATTCTATATACGCATCAGATTACAATATTTTTTCTCCTAGCGAACTCACAATCCAAGTGAACGATACCGTGTATTTTGAAAATTTATCTTCTCATAACGCCGTTGAAGTGAATGAGGAAACCTATAATAATAATGGAACTACATCAAATGGTGGCTTTTCACTAGAAAATGATGGCTACGTCGTTTTTAATGAAGCTGGCACCTATTTTTATGTTTGTACACCCCATGTAATGATGGGAATGAAAGCTTACATCATTGTCGAAGGAGAAAGTAATCCAATGACACATACAATTGATGACTACACTATAGAGTTATCCGATATTTCGACAGTTTCTGACTTTTATCAAAACACCTATTACAACGCTTTAGAAGCATGTGATATCAGTTGGGAAATTGTGGAAGCCGAAATGCCAAATGAATGGGAATTTTCTATTTGCTTTCCTAGTTGTTATGATCCAGGAGTTATAAGTGGAACAGCTAACTTTTCAGCAAGTACTAATCAGTATTTAAATTGCCATTTTTATCCTAATAATACAGCTGGTCAAGGTGTAGTAAAAATGGAAATAACTACTAATTCAACTGGCATAGATACAGTGATATGGAAAGGAACCGCTTTTGAACCAGCAAGTCTACATAATTATAATGTTTTGAATAATGATGAAATCGAAGGTATTTATAGTTTAGACGGAAGAAAAGTCGATCAAATTTTAAAAAATTCATCAGTATTTATTCGCTATAAATCGGGCTTAGTCAGAAAATATCATATAATAGACTAAATAAGTACTGTGTTTAGAATTTTATCAAATTATTTATTAAACTAATCAACTCCCATATTATAAAGGGTAAATGCCATTATATCAGCAGATTGCTCTATTTGCTTAGAAACAGGCATTCCAGCTCCATGTCCTGACTTTGTTTCAATGCGTATCAACAAGGGATTATCTCCCTTATATTTGTCTTGTAATTCTGCAATAAACTTGAACGAATGTGCTGGCAC
The DNA here is from genome assembly GCA_964004705.1 of uncultured Flavobacteriales bacterium. Taxonomy (GTDB): domain Bacteria; phylum Bacteroidota; class Bacteroidia; order Flavobacteriales; family UBA7312; genus UBA8444. The sequence goes on from CAXFOQ010000029.1 coordinate 12,344, forward strand.
TACCCTATCGTCTTGATCAGCTGTAATGACTAAAGTAGCTGGATAATTAACCCCTTGTTTAACATTATGTACTGGCGAATAGCCTTTCAAATACTCAAACATTACTCTAGAATCTTCTGAAGTACCATAATCATATGCCCAACCTGCACCTGCCGTAAATTTATGGTAACGTAACATATCAAGAACTCCTACTGCTGGTAAAGCTACTTTCATAAGTTCTGGACGTTGTGTCATGGTAGCCCCTACCAATAATCCTCCATTAGAACGACCATCGATAGCTAAAAAATCACTGGATGTAATATTTTCTGAAATCAAATATTCAGCTGCTGAAATGAAATCGTCAAATACATTGTGTTTATTCATTTTAGTTCCAGCATTATGCCATTCTTTTCCATATTCGCCACCACCCCTAAGGTTGGCAACTGCATATACTCCTCCTTGCTCTAACCATACAGCTCTACTAATACTGAATGAAGGTGTTAAGCTCACATTAAAACCTCCGTAGCCGTATAAGATGGTCGGATTAGTACCATCATAGTTGATTCCTTTCTTGTGAGTTATAATCATAGGTACTTCCGTACCATCTTTAGAAGTATAAAAGATTTGTTTAGATACATAATCGGAAGAAACAAAATCTAAACTAGGCTCCCAATACAATTCTGACTGACGGCTTTCCACATCGTATTTATAAATAACACTTGGCGTGTGATAGTTTGTAAAACGATAATACAGTTCTTTTTCTTCTTTTCTAGAGGAGAATCCACCACTACTTCCTACGCCTGGCAATTGAATCTCACCCAAATTCTGACCTTCAGTATCAAACTGATAAACTTTAGAAATGGCATCAATCATATAATGTGCAAAGAAATAACCTCCACCAAAGCTAGGGCTAAGCACATGTTTTGTCTCAGGAATAAAGTCTTGCCAATACTTGACTTGAGGATTTTGGAATGAGGCAGTTACTAGTTTCTTATTGGGTGCATTTCTGTTGGTAACAATATAGAGCAAATCGCCCTCATTGTGCAAAACATAGCTATCGCTATCGTAATCATTGACTATGTATATAATGGGCGAATTTTCTTGATTCAAATCTTTTATAAATAACTTGTTGCCACTAGTAGATGTTGAAGCAGAGATAGTTAAAAAACGACCGTCCTCACTAACTCCTCCCCATACATAACGGTATTTTTCTGTATCACCAAAAACAACTTTATCATCTCTTTGAGGAGTACCTAGCCGATGAAAATAAAGTTTGTGTTGGTCAGTCATAGCGGACAACTCACTTCCTTGTGGCTTATCGTAACTAGCATAATAAAACCCTTCATTCCCTCTCCAACTGACACCACTAAATTTGATGTCAACCAAAGTATCTTCAATGATTTCTTTAGTTAGTGCATCAATAACGATTACACTTCGCCAATCGCTGCCACCTTCAGAAATAGAATATGCTGCCAAGCTACCATCTGGCGAAAAACTCATTGAACTTAAAGAAACTGTACCATCATCAGAAAAAGTGTTCGGATCTAAAAAAACTTCTTCCTCATTATCCTTTTCTCTATAAACAACATATTGATTCTGTAAACCGTCATTTTTATAAAAATAAGTGTAATCGCCTCGTTTGAATGGGGCAGACAATTTTTCATAATTCCATATTTCTGTCAGTCTTTCCTTTAGAGCGTTTTTGATAGGTATTTGATTGAGAAAATCGAATGTGACTTCATTTTGCTGTTTAACCCATTGGGCTGTTTCTTCACTTAAATCATCTTCTAACCAACGGTAATTGTCTACTACCTCAACACCAAAGTAGGTATCAATAACTTCTTTTTTTTCAGTCATAGGATATTCTTTCATTGAGATTTTAGATTGACAAGAGGTAAAAACTAAGAGTATTGTTAAAAAATAAGTTGTTTTCATGTGTGTAAATTTTATTTTCACAAATATATAGATTCCGATTTTTTTAAACCTTCTTTTTTAAGAAAGCAATAAGCTCTTTGACAGCTAATCCCCTATGGCTAATTTCATTTTTTTGTTGGATAGACATTTGCGCAAAACTTTCATCAAAACCATCGGCTAAAAATATAGGGTCATATCCAAAGCCTTTATCGCCCCATTTTTCAGGAATAATCTGACCTTCTACCATTCCCTCGAATTGAAACTCTTTACCATCAATTACTAGAGAAATTATGGTACGGAAACAGGCATCTCTGTTTTCTTCCCCTTTCATTTCGGCCAATACCTTTTGCATATTGTCTTCAGCAATACATTGTTCACCAGCATAACGTGCCGAATATACTCCAGGACGACCATCTAATGCATCTATTTCTAATCCAGTGTCATCAGCAAAACAATTGTAGCCGTAGTTGTCAAAAACATAAAAGGCTTTTTGAGCGGCATTATCTTCCAAAGTATCCGATGTTTCAGGCAATTCTTCATGACAACTGATATCTTTCAAACTAAGAATTTCAATAGAAGAAGGTACTAGCATACGTATTTCGGCAAGCTTATTGGGGTTATTGGTTGCAAATACTAATTTCATTTATTGATGATGATAGGGTTCGTTAT
>CAXFOQ010000030.1:0-13506 GCA_964004705.1 uncultured Flavobacteriales bacterium
CTCCTTCACCGCTGCCTTTGACATCTTTTGGAGATAAATCATTATGTGAAATAATAGCTTTGGCTAAAGGTGTGGCCTTAGCATTTACTGACTTAGTAGGGCTTGGCGTACTAATATCTGGTGCTGACTCTTGAGCTAGTGCTGTAGTTTTGACATCTCCAACTCCATCGGTGTCAATGATACACACCACTTGACCTACCTCAACGGTATCGCCTTCTTCGGCTACCAACTTAATAGTGCCGCTTTCCTCGGCTGGTAAAGCTAGGGTGGCTTTGTCCGAATCTACTTCAGCAATTTCTTGATCTTTTTCAACATAGTCACCGTCTTCCACCAACCATTGAGCGATTTCGACTTCGGAGATAGACTCTCCCGGACTAGGTACTTTCATTTCTAATAGCATAACCTTCTATTTAAAAACTTCTTCTATAATTAATCGTTGTCTGTGAGCCGCTTGCTTAGACGAACCAGAGGCAGTGGCTGCACTTGGTCTAGAGGCAATTAACTCAAACGGTAAGTGTTGTAATCGATTTAGGATATGTGTCCAAGCACCCATATTTTTAGGTTCTTCTTGTACCCATATCAATGACTTACCTTTATACTTTTCTAATACAGTATTAATCTGTTCTTCTGGCAATGGATAAAGCTGTTCTAAGCGAACTAATGCCACGTCCATACGAGCTGTTTTCTCTCTCTCTTGCAGTAATTCGTAATAGATTTTACCACTGCAAAAGACTACTTTTTCTACTGCCGATGGCTTAACTTGTACATCATCTATTAACTCTTGGAATCGCCCCGTTGACAAATCTTCTAATGTAGATACGCACAAGGGGTGTCGCAATAAACTTTTAGGAGTAAATACAACCAAAGGCTTTCTAAACTCTCGTCTGAGTTGTCTTCTCATAACGTGGAAAAAGTTAGCCGGAGTGGTGCAATTGACCATCTGCATATTGTGCTTGGCACACATCTGCAAATAGCGTTCCATTCTAGCACTGGAGTGTTCAGCACCTTGTCCCTCATAGCCGTGAGGCAAGAGCATAACCAAACCATTATAGGTTTTCCATTTGTCTTCGGCACTAGAGATAAATTGGTCTATCATAATCTGAGCACCATTGCTAAAATCTCCAAATTGAGCTTCCCAAATAGTTAGACTATTCGGCAAAGCCATAGCGTAACCGTAATCGAAACCCAAAACTCCATATTCTGATAACAGAGAATTATAAGCCTCAAACTGAGCCTTAGGGTTAATACTATTCAAGGGTACTATTTCTTGCTCCGATTGTTCTAACTTCAATACAGCATGACGGTGAGAAAAGGTTCCCCTTTCTACATCTTGCCCACTCAATCGTATAGGGTTGCCTTCATGCAATAGTGTACCATAAGCCAACAATTCAGCCATTCCCCAGTCCAGTTGGTTTTTTTCCTCTACCATCTTCTTCTGTTCCGCCAACAAACGTTGGGTCTTTTTAAACAGAGAGTCGTGCTGAGCTACAGTATATATTTTTTTAGCTACCTCTTTGAGTATACTAACAGGAACTGAAGTGTCTGGCGAGGATACAAAGTCGGCATCTCTAGATTTTCTAAAGCCTTCCCATTCACTCTGCATAAAGCGAGTAATGTGAGCCTTTTCTATTTCTTTGGATTCATCAAAGCGGTCTTGTAACAACTGCTTAAATTCTTGCTCCATCTCCTTAGCAATGTTAGCACCAACAATTCCTTCACTAATTAATTTTTGATTATAAATTTCTCTAGGGTTAGGGTGCTTACTTATGGCTTTATAAAGCATAGGCTGCGTAAAACGAGGCTCGTCACCTTCATTGTGACCATACTTCCTGTAACATAATAAATCTATAAATACATCTTTATGAAACTTTTGTCTATACTCTACCGCCATTTCCATTGCATGTACTACAGCTTCAACATCGTCACCATTGACATGAAAAACGGGTGATAAGGTCACTTTGCCAACGTCGGTGCAATAGGTACTAGAACGGGCATCTAAATAATTAGTTGTAAAACCTACTTGATTGTTCACCACAATATGTATAGTTCCTCCTGTTTTGTATCCATCTAATTGTGCCATTTGTATGACTTCATAGACCACACCTTGTCCCGCTAAAGCTGCATCACCGTGAATAAGTATGGGGACTATCATGGAGTTATCACCATTGTGATTTTGATCAATCTTTGCTCTTGCTATCCCTTGCACCACAGGATCAACAGCTTCCAAATGTGACGGATTAGGCGATAGGGACATTTTTACTTTCTTGCCATTATTACAGACTTGTTCGGAAGTGTAACCTAAATGGTATTTTACATCACCAGCAAAAAGGTGGTCTTCGTATTTTTTGCCTTCAAACTCGGAGAAAATATCTCTATAAGTTTTATTAAAAATATTGGCTAAAACGTTAAGTCGCCCTCTATGTGCCATACCCATAACGAATTCTTGAATTCCTATGTCTGCTCCTTTTTCAATTAATGCGTCTAATGCTGGAATAAGAGCTTCAGCTCCTTCCAAAGAGAAACGTTTTTGACCGACAAATTTAGTGTGCATGAAATTTTCAAAGGCTACTGCTTGATTTAGTTTATGTAGAATTTGTTTCTTTTCTTGAGGGCTAAATGTTGGAGTATTGCTATTTTTATGCAATCTATTTTTTATCCACTCTACTTGATCGGGCTTTCGAATATACATGTACTCCACGCCTATGGATTGACAATACACCTGCTTGAGGTGTGCTATGATGTCTTTTAAGCTAGATGGTCCTATACCCACTTGACTGCCCGCTTGAAAAACCGTTTCCATGTCGGATTCTTCAAGTCCAAAATTTTCAATATCTAATGTGGGGGAATATTTTCTTCTCTCACGAACAGGGTTAGTATGGGTAAATAAATGACCGCTTTTACGATAGGCATCAATAAGATTTATGACCTGGAATTCTTTCTTAAAGGTTTCTGGTACTTCGTCTTCTTCAGAATAAACTTCTTTAGCGAAATCGAAACCTGTGAAGAAGTTACGCCATTCTTCGTTTACTAACTCGGGGTTTTCGATGTACTGCTCATACATGACTTCTATCATTTTTGAATGAACAGCCCCTAGAAAAGAAAATTTGTTTGCCATCAATTTTTCAATTAAAGCAAAACTATTGAATTTTATTGATTTTTCTACCTTTAATTCGCCCTATTTTTATGAGTATAAGAGTAGCTTTAGTTTTCTCTATTCTTTAAAAGTGAAGCAAATAGTTCTAATTCGCTGAGGTCAGCATTGATAGAATTTAAGGACTTCATAGCTTTAGAATAATAATCGTCAATTAAAACATCAATATGATCTTGTATGTCCATCGAAGAATATATAGACTTAACAAGCTCCACTTTTTCGGTGTCATTAAGCGATTCTGAGCTGTAAAGATTTACAAGCTCCATCTTTTGCTCGCTTTCAGACAAGGTAAGAGCCTTTAGATAAAGACAGGTTTTTTTATTGGCAATAATATCGCCACCAAGTTGTTTACCGAAAGTTTGTTGATTTCCAAAGACATCCAATAAATCATCTTTTAACTGAAATGCTATACCGATATTTCTTCCAAAATCGTAAAGAGCTTTAGATTGCTTTTCAGTAGATCCACCAATTATGGCTCCCATCTTAAGTGAAGCACCCAATAGAACAGCAGTCTTATATTCAATCATTTTGAGGTAGGATTCCATACCTACCTCTGCTTGGATTTCAAAATTCATGTCGTATTGCTGTCCTTCACATACCTTGAGAGCCATTTCATTAAATACAGCTAAACACTTTTTCAATTGCCTGGAAGGTAAGTCGCATAAGTATTGATAAGATTGTATGAGCATAGCATCACCTGATAATATTGCTACATTTTCATTCCATTTAGTATGAACAGTTGCTTTACCCCTTCTGACAGGTGCTTTATCCATGATATCATCGTGTAACAAGGTGAAATTGTGGAACACTTCTATAGCTAATGAAGGCCTAATAGCTTTTTGTATATCCTCATCAAATAATTGATGTGCCAATAATAGAAGAATAGGACGCATACGCTTGCCTCCTAGTGATAAAATATATTCTACAGGCGAATATAAATCGGCTGGAGAGCTAGGGTATTTTATACCACACAACTCTTGCTCTACTAATGTTCTTAATTCGTCTATAGATTTCATTGCTATTTTAACAAGGATAATAAATAATTTCCATAACCACTTTTCAATAATGGCTGTGCTAGTTGCCTCAATTGATTATCATCAATGAAACCCATTTTATAAGCAGCTTCTTCTATACAGCCTATTTTACGTCCTTGTCTGCTTTCGATTACTTCTACAAATTGACTGGCTTGCATTAAAGATTTGAAGGTGCCAGTATCTAGCCAAGCTGCACCTCGTCCTAAGGTTTGAACTTTTAGCTTACCTCTTCCTAGATACTCTAAATTGACATCTGTAATTTCGTATTCTCCCCGTGCTGAAGGGCTTATATTTTTGGCAATTTCGATAACATCGTTATCGTAGAAATATAAGCCCGGAACGGCAAAGTTAGACTTTGGATTTTTAGGTTTCTCCTCAATACTTATTACATTAAAACTCTCATCGTATTCCACAACGCCATAACGCTCAGGGTCGTTAACGTGATAACCAAAAACTAAGCCTCCATCTACATCAATGCTAGATTGTAGAATTTGACGTTTCATATAGAAAATATTATCTCCCAATACCAAACACACTTTATCGTTACCGATAAATTCTTCGCCTAAAACAAAGGCTTGTGCCAAACCATTAGGAACTTCTTGAACTTGGTACTCAAAACAGCAACCTAAGCAACTTCCATCACCTAACAAGCGTTGAAAAACTGGCAAATCGTGAGGGGTAGAAATTATTAGTATTTCATTAATCCCTGAATACATTAAAGTCGTTAAAGGATAATAAATCATAGGCTTGTCATAAACAGGTAAAGCCTGCTTGCTGACGGCTAAAGTCAAGGGATGTAATCTAGTTCCAGACCCTCCAGCTAAAATTATACCTTTCATTCCTTATCGTTCTTTAACGTTAATTCTTTTAGTTCTATATCCTCCTCCTCGTCAAAAACGTCAAGCAGTGGGTCACTTATAGCTTCTTCTATAAGAGATTTTTCTAAACTCAATAACATAGCGGGCAAAACAATCAAATTAGACAATAAGGCTATTAATAAAGTAATAGATACTAACAAGCCTAAAGCTAACGTCCCGCCAAACTGTGAGGCAATAAAGATAAAAAATCCAAAGAATAAAACAATTGAAGTATAAAACATACTAACACCTGTTTCTTTTATAGCAGCCACCACAGAGTCTTTAATGTTGTTGTTTCTATACATCAATTCTTGTCGATACTTTGCTAAAAAATGTATAGTATCATCAACAGAAATACCAAAAGCGATACTAAATACTAATATTGTTGATGGTTTGATAGAAATACCAAAATATCCCATTATAGAGGCTGTTATAAGAAGTGGTATCAAATTAGGAATTAAAGAAACAACAACCATTCTAAAAGAGTTGAACATCCAGGCCATAAAAATAGATATCAATAGTATGGCTAAAAATAGACTAATAAATAGATTTTTAACTAAGTAAGTTGTTCCTTCTAAAAAGACTACACTTGTGCCTGTTAATATTACTTTATACTTTTCAGAATTGAATATCTGATCTATTTTCAAACGTAAATCATCTTTGAGCTCTTTCATTCGCGAAGTGCCAATATCCGTAACATATAAACTCACTCTACCTATTTGTTGATTTTCATCTACTAAAGCATCCATCCACTCGCTTGACGATTCACTATTAAGGGTATAATCCAACAGCCACCTTTTCTCTTGCGAGTTGGGTAGGGTATAAAACTGCTTTTCACCATTGTAGATGGCTTGTTTAGAATATTTTATGGGGTCAATAATAGAAAGTGGTCTAGAAAACTCATCATATGTCATCAAAGTGTCAGTCAATTTGTTGATGCGTTTGAGAGTAGATAGTTTAGTAATACCATTCTTTCTATGGGTATCAATAATAATTTCGAAAGGCATGACAGATTTGTAATGCTTTTCAAAAAACTTAATGTCTTTATATAGCGCCGATTCTTTGGGCATATCATCTGTAATATTACCAGCAATACGCATTTGAAGAAGTCCAAAAAGAGCAATGGAAATAATCGTAATTGTTGCTGCATAGACGACTGTTCTCTTTTCTGTAACAAAGTAAGTAACTTTATGTGTGAGGTTATTAAGCCATTTTCTATCCAAGTGACTAACGTGACGTTTTTTAGGTGGATTTAAATAGCTAAAAACAATGGGTATAAGCAATAAAGACAGAATAAATACTGCGAATATATTTATGGAGGCAACTAAGCCAAATTGACGTAAATCTTTACTAGAAGTCAGTATAAATGTAGCAAAACCTAATGCTGTTGTAGTATTTGTGAGAATGGTAATATTTCCCACACGTCTAATCATTTGAACTAATGACCTTGACTTATTGCCATGCTCTCTAAATTCATTGTGATATTTATTGATAAGGAAAATACAATTAGGTACACCGATGACAATTAAGAGTGGAGGTATTAAAGCTGTAAGAATGGTTATCTCATAACCCAAAATTCCTAATGTACCGAATGACCAAACAACACCAATTCCTACCACTACCATTGAAATCATCATTACCTTGACAGACCTAAAGAAGAAAAATAAGATGACAGCAGTCACCAAAAGGGCTAAGAAAATGAATAAGCCGACTTCTTTTCGAATCAATTCTGAATGAACAGTTCGTATGTATGGTAAGCCCGAATACTTCACATCTTTTTGTGATAAACTAGTATAAATGTCACCAAAATTGGTAATAGCATTTATCATATTCACTCGCTTACCACTAGTCACATAATCATTACTTAATGATACTAACATCAGCATAGCGCTATCATTAATTAGTCTATCATCATAGAATGGCAATTCCCGTAATTCAGAAACAGTTTTATCTAAGGATTTTTGTGTACTAACATTATTAAATAAGGATTTAACAATTAATCTTTTATCTTGTTTACTTTTTTGCAATACAGAGGCATCGGTGATAGAATACACTTCTTCAACACCGGTAATAGATTTAATGTTATCTGCCAATGTCTGCCAATGCTTAAAGTTATTGAAATCGAAAAAATTATCGGAATTAACACCAATAATCATGACATTATCTTTAATTCCAAATTTTTCTACAAAGAGGTTGTAATCGAGTTGAGCGTCAGAATTTTTTGGAAGTAAACGAGCCATAGAGTAAGATAGACTTACATCGGATGACTTTTGTACCATAAAATATGTGGAAACTAATATAAGCCATATGAATACAGCTCTATATCTAAGAATTACTCTTGCAATAGTTAACCACATAGTCTATTTAAAAGATACGCTAAATTAGTCATAAAATTCTGAGCAAAAAAAAGAGCGATAAAAAATCGCACTTTAAATTTCTTTTTTTAAAATAGTGAATTATACCGTTAAAATTTCTTCTTCTTTTTTAGAAAAGAATCCGTCAATTTTTAAAGTGAAACTATTGGTTATATTTTGTACTTCATTTTCAGAATCCTTAATAACATCCTCAGAAATGCCTTCTAATTTTTTCAGTTCATCGTTAGCTTCTTTACGAGCATTTCGAATACTAACTTTAGAATTTTCAGATTCTGACTTGGCTTGTTTTACTAGCTGAATTCTACGCTCTTCTGTTAATGGTGGAACATTAATCATTATCATTTCACCATTATTCATTGGATTAAATCCCAAATTGGCATCTATAATCGCTTTTTCTATAACCTCTAGCATATTTTTATCCCAAGGCTGAACCGAAATAGTTCTAGGGTCTGGCGTGTTGATATTAGAAGCTTGTGATAATGGGGTTAAAGCACCATAATAATCTATACTGACATTATCTAACATTTGAGGATTAGCTTTACCAGCTCGGATTTTTGAAAAGGCTAGCTCTAAATGTTTAATTGCACCATTCATTTGCTCTTTTGCGTTATCTAATATTAATTCTATCTCTTCCATAATGTAATTCTAAAAGTTAACTAATGTGCCAACGGATTCTCCCTGAAGCATCTTATATAAATTTTGTTTTTTATTGATATCAAACACAACTATTGGCAACTTATTTTCTTTACACAGAGTAAAAGCCGTCATGTCCATTATATTTAATTCTTTCTCATAAACTTCCTTAAATGTAATTGTATCATACTTAGTTGCTGATTTATTTTTTTCTGGATCAGCAGTATAAATACCATCGACTCGAGTACCTTTTAAAATAACATCAGCCTCAATTTCAATCGCTCTAAGTGTTGCAGCTGTATCTGTTGTAAAGTAAGGGTTACCTGTACCGCCTCCAAAAATAACCACTCTACCTTTCTGTAAGTGACGCATAGCACGACGACGAATGAAAGGTTCTGCTACTTGCTCCATTTTAATAGCTGTTAACAAGCGAGTTTCTACATTGGCTTTTTCTAAAGCTGACTGTAACGCCATTCCATTAATTATTGTGGCCAACATACCCATATAATCGCCTTGAACTCTATCTAGTCCTTGACCTTCAATTTGAACACCTCTAAAGATATTTCCTCCACCTATTACTACAGCAACTTCAACACCAAAATCTACAGCAGTTTTTATTTCATTGGCATAGGCTGACAGCTTTTCTGTATCAATACCAAATTGTTTATCGCCCATTAAGGCTTCGCCACTTAATTTTAAAAGAATTCTATTATACTTCATAGTCCGCTAATTTAATTCAAAAAAAAGAGAGTGAAAAACACTCTCTTAATTGATTTGATAAAAATTAAACTCCAAGCCCAACTCTCTTGAAGTCTGTGACAGTTAAATCTTTTTCTATTTTATTGAGATATTGAGACACTGAAGTCTTGGATTCTTTAATAAACTCTTGGTTCAACAAAGTATTTTCTCTGAAGAATTTATTCAGACGACCCATTGCTATTTTCTCTAGCATTTCTTCAGGCTTACCTTCTTGACGTGCTAAGTCTTTAGCAACGTCTATTTCATTATCAATTGTAGCTTGTGAAACAGATTCTCTATCTAAGGCTATAGGATTCATAGCAGCCACTTGCATAGCAACATCTTTGCCTACCTGCTCATCAACAATAGAGTTAAGACCTACTAAAGTAGCTAAACGATTTCCCCCATGGACATATGCAGATACCTGCGCAGATTCAATAGTTTCATAAGATGATAAATCTAATTTTTCACCAATAACACCCGTTTGCTCAATGATTTTTTCTTCAACTGTCATATCTCCTAATGAGCAGGCTTTTAATGCACTTAAATCAGCGGGTTTGTTTGACATAGCAGCATCTAAGAAAGATTGCGCCAATGCGATAAAGCTTTCATTCTTTGCAACGAAATCTGTTTCACAGTTAAGTGATATAAGAGCCCCAAACTGACCGTTTGTAGCTGAGATGACAACGCCTTCAGATGCCTCTCTGTCCGCTCTTTTTGCAGCTACTTTTTGTCCTTTTTTTCTAAGGATATCAACCGCTTTAACCATATCACCTTCAGCTTCGACTAAAGCTTTTTTACAATCCATCATACCTGCACCAGTTTGCTTTCTTAGTGCGTTTACATCAGAAGCAGTAATTTTCGCCATTTCGTAAATTATTTTTAATTATCGTTTTATTTTTTCTCAGCTGATTCTTCAACTTTCTCTTCAGCGGAAGCAGCATTGGCTTCAACTTTAGCAGAAGCAGCTGCTTCTTTTTCAGAATTTCTTTCTGAAAGACCTTCTTGTATAGCATCTGTTACCAAAGAAACTATTTTTTCAATAGAACGACTAGCGTCATCATTACCTGGGATACAGAAGTCAACCAAGTTGGGGTCTGAATTAGTATCAACAATAGCAAAAGTTGGAATACCTAATTTTTTCGCCTCAGCGATTGCAATATGCTCTTTATGAATATCTACTACAAATAAAGCGGATGGAATTCTATTCATTGTGGCAATACTACCAAGGTTTTTATCTAGTTTATCACGTGTTCTTGATACTTGTAAACGCTCTCTTTTAGATAATGTATCGATGGTTCCATCAGCTTTCATTTTATCAATGGAATTCATTTTTTTAATCGCCTTACGAATGGTCGCAAAGTTGGTTAGTAAACCACCTGACCATCTTTCAGTAATGTATGGCATATTTACTCTTTCTGCATGAGCAGATACCGATTCTTTAGCTTGTTTTTTTGTTGCAACAAACATTACTTTTCTACCTGACTTTGCTAAATGCTTAAGTGCTGCACATGCGTGTTCTAACTTGGTAATAGTCTTGTTGAGATCGATAACATGGATTCCATTTTTCTCCATAAAAATATAAGGAGCCATTTTAGGATTCCATTTTCTTGTAAGGTGGCCGAAGTGCACACCTGATTCCAATAATTCTTTAAAATTTGTTCTAGACATTTTTAAAATTGTTTACATTCATTAATTAACAATCACTTAGTAGTATGGTTTATAGTCTAAGTAATTTAGATACTAAACAATATCCTTAGATATTAACGCTTACTAAACTGGAATTTTTTTCGCGCTTTCTTTTGTCCTGGTTTTTTGCGCTCAACCATTCTTGGGTCACGCGTCATTAGACCTTCAACTTTAAGAGCTGAACGGTTTTCAGGATCATGCTGACATAAAGCACGTGAAATTGCCAATCGTATTGCTTCTACTTGACCAGTAATACCACCACCATTTACATTAACTTTTACATCAAATTTTCCTTCCATATTTACTAGGCTGAAAGGTTGGTTTAATTTATAAAGTAAAGTAGCAGTAGTGAAATACTTGTCTGATTCACGGTTATTTACTGTTATGTTTCCTTTGCCTTTGCTCATGTAAATACGAGCAACTGCTGATTTTCTTCTTCCAATGGTGTGTATTGTATCCATCGTTATAGTTTTATTTTTATTTCTTTAGGTTGTTGTGCTTCGTGTTTGTGATCAGCACTAGCATAAACGTGGAGGTTAGAATAAAGAGTGCTACCTAGCTTATTCTTTGGCAACATACCTTTAATAGCTTGTCGGACTAATGACGTTTGGTCTCTGTCGAATAATTCTTTTGGAGAAATTCTCTTTTGACCTCCTGGATAACCCGTATGTTTAAAGTGCTCTCTGTCAGTCCATTTTTGTCCTGTTAAACGAATCTTGGATGCATTTATAACCACTACATAATCGCCACAATCAGCGTGAGGAGTATAGTTAGTTTTATGCTTTCCTCTGAGTATTTTAGCGATTTTTGATGCTATTCTTCCTAAAATTTGCTCGTTGGCATCGACTAGATGCCACTTCTTATCAGCATTTTCTTTATTAATTACAAGTTCCATTGCGGCAGGGATTAAAATATCAGCATCTTCTTCTAATATTTCAGAACCTTTATCGACATATCCGTTGAAACCTTTAACACCACCATTTTCAAGAATGTATTTTTTTAATTTTTCTATATTTATTCCTTTTTGATCTACAATAGAACCATCTCTTTCAATAACATGAGTTATTAAGCAATTATCTTCAGTCGACAAAAATAAAGCTGCATGATAACCAACATTCCCTAGTCCTTGAACTATAACTCTTTTCCCTTTCAAGCCCGGTGTTAAACCTGTTTTCTTTACATCGACTGGATTATCAAAAAAAGCCTGTAAAGCATATTGAACCCCTCGTCCTGTAGCTTCTGTTCTTCCTCCTATTCCACCTTTATTAACTGGTTTACCAGTTACACATGCCCAGGCGTTTAACTCAGTTGGGTGTAACTTTCTAAACTCATCAGCCATCCAAGCCATTTCTCTTTCACCAGTACCCACATCAGGCGCAGGTACATTTTGGGAAGGATGAATTAAATCTCTTTTTGATAATTCATCAGTGAAACGTCTTGTGATTTTTTCTAATTCCTCTTCACTCCAATCTCTAATGTTAATAATAAGTCCTCCTTTTGACCCCCCAAAAGGAACTTCAACTAGAGAACACTTGTAAGTCATCAATGCTGCTAAAGCATCAACTTCATCTTGATTAACAGCCAAATCATATCTTATACCTCCTTTAACAGGCTCAATATGGTCAGAATGTACAGATCTATAACCAGTAAATGTATGAATTGTACCTCGCAATCTAACACCAAATCTAACAACGTAAGTTGAATTTACAGTCATCACTTGTTTAGCTAATTCTTCTGTATAAATTTCTTTACCTTCACTTTTTTGAAGACATATCACTGCTTTTTTATAATTTTCTTCTATTGATTTTAAAAACTCTTGACCTGCCATTTAATTCCTCCCAATAAATGATAGAATACTATAGATGTATTTATTTAAATCTGTAAATTGATTTTTCTTAAAATTAAGTCTTTAATATGTAAAAAGGAAAATATATGTTTCAAAATTTAAAAAATATCTTTGAAAAAGTTAAACAGGAAAATAATTCAGAGTTAGAGATTATTGAAGAAGAAATCCATGCTGTTTTATCTCTTTTAATCGAAGCATGCAAAGTTGATGGAATAGTCTCTGATAATGAAATAGAAAAAATTACAAGCTTGCTAATTAATAAGTTTCATCTAGAACCAAGCAAAGCAAAAAATGCTGTTAATTTTGTTTTAGAAAAAGCAAATGAAAAAGTTGAAATCTTTTCAGATATAAAAGTCATTCTCGATACAATGGATCATGAAGAAAGAATAAAAGTCGTTGAAATGCTATGGAGAGTAGTATTAGCTGATGGAAACATAGATGATTATGAATCAAATCTTATGAGAAAAATATCAAGCTTACTTCATGTTTCAAGCTTTGAAACAGCTGAAGCTAAAAAACGCGCTATGAATTAAGATTATGTATGATAAAACTCTTAACTTTGGATTTAACCAAGATCTTAATCAATTAAAAGATACTATATATAAATTCGCTCAAAATGAAATTGCTCCATTAGCAAAAAAGGTTGATGAAAACAATGAATTTCCAAATTTTTTGTGGGAAAAATTTGGAGAATTAGGGTTACTTGGTATCACAGCTGATGAAGATTATGGAGGTACAGGATTAAACTATTTGTCACATTGCATTGTTATGGAGGAAATTAGTCGAGCTAGCGCTTCAGTAGGATTGTCTTATGGAGCATTTTCAAATTTATGTGTGAATCAAATTAATAGAAACGGAAACCATGAGCAAAAAAATAAATATTTACCAGAGTTATGCTCTGGAAAAAAAATAGGTGCTTTAGCAATGAGTGAGCCAAACTCTGGATCTGACGTTGTTTCTATGTCATTACATGCTGAAAAACAAGGTAATAAAACATATCTATTGAATGGTACAAAAATGTGGATAACAAATGGTCCAGATGCTGATGTTCTAATAATATACGCTAAAACAGATCCTTCTGCCGGTTCAAAAGGAATAACTGCATTTATAGTTGAAAAGAACATGGTAGGATTTTCTGTAGGAAAAAAAATTGATAAACTTGGAATGCGTGGTTCAAATACAT
>CAXFOQ010000031.1:0-13066 GCA_964004705.1 uncultured Flavobacteriales bacterium
AATTACTCCATTCAAAATCTGTGTAATTTAGAAATGGTAATAAATCTTTGATATATAGTATGCCTATTACTGTGTCAAAATTCTCTTTGTACACAGGAATTCTTGAATAGCCACTCGAAATAATTAATTTTTTGACAACTTCAAATGGTGTATTTTGATCAAGAGCACTTACATCAACTCTTGATTTCATAATCTCTTTTACTTGAATATTTCCAAATTCAACGATGCTTCTAAGAATTCTTTTCTCTTCTTCTTTGGTGTCATTCACACCAGCCAAATCTAGTGCAGAAGACAAATCGTCAACAGATATTTGATAGCCTTTGGCATTAAAACGTTTCTCGATTATAGAGGTTGATGAAACAAGGAGTTTAGTAAGTGGTTTAAATAGTGTACTTAGTAAGGTTAATGGGCCGCTCATTCTTTTAGCAAAAGTTAAGGTTTTTTGATTGGCATAAATTTTTGGAATGACCTCTCCTAACAATAGTAATATGAATGTGATAATTACTACTTGAATAATAAAGCTGAAAATTGGATGTTGAGTATAATTCAATATATTATCGGTCATGTAGGTAGATAGTATAATAATAGCTACATTAATGAAATTGTTAGATATCAATATTGTTGCCAATAAATGATTTGGTTTTTGAAGTAATTTTTTAATCTGCTTGACACTTGTTTTGTCTTTTTCTTCTTTCCATTTCGATGCGTCTAATGCAAAATAAGCTACTTCAGAACCTGATATCATTGCAGAGCAAATTAATAAGGATAGCAAGGCTATACTTGCTAAAAACAAGTTTAGGTCTAAACCATTAGTAGTTAGATTTTGTATTAAAAGTATGAGTTGCTGAGGGTCTTCGTCCAAAAGTAGGGTGTTTAGTTAGTCTTAAAACGGTAAATCGTCATCAGCTGACTCTTGAATTGGTGGTATTGAATTGGTAGAAGCTTCATTTTCAGCATTTTCAATTTTGTCTGACTTTTTTCCTAACATTTCTAAACTGTCACAAATAACTTCGGTAGTATATCGGGTTACTCCATCTTTATCTTCCCATGAACGAGTACGCAGTCGCCCTTCAATATATACACTGTTTCCTTTTTTGAGGTATGGCTCAACAACTTTTGCTGCTAATCCACCTCGAGTAACAACAGTATGCCATTCCGTTTGAGTGACTTTTTCGTTAGTGTCTTTTTTGGTGTATGTTTCAGAAGTTGCCAATGGGAATCTCGCCAAGGAGCCACCATTTTCGAAGTGTCTTACCTCGGGATCTTTACCCAAGTTTCCAACTAAGATTACTTTATTTACGCTAGCCATTTTTTATGTTTTTAGGGTATGCTTATTATCAAATATAGCCTAATTATTATAGTTATCAAATTTTAGATTGAATAAATTTTTCGATGAGTCTTGATACAGCAAGCTTATCTATTTTTTCAATTTTAATTTTTTGAAAGCTTGATCTGGGAAGTGTGTTACGACACTTGATTACCCAAAATCGAGCATTAATTTTCCTATGACTTAAAATGTGCTTAAATTCACTAATTGATTCAATACTAAAGTCAATATCATTGACCCATGATATAAATTGATTATGGTTTAAAATTTCTTCAGTACTCTTTAACTCCTCGTTAGTTATTAGTGGGAATTCATACATATTTTGCCATATACCATCGTCTACTCTTTTATTGACTAAAGTGTATCCCTTCATTTCGAAAAAGAAATATTCGAAAAAAACGGTTTTAACTTTGACTTTACCTTTTTTAACAGGCAAAAGATGAATAGTTTTATTAGCAAAAGCAACACATTCATCTCTTAATGGACAACTATTACAATTAGGTTGCTTTGGTTTACACATTTGAGAACCAAACTCCATAATGGCTTGGTTGTGAGTGTCAGGTTTTTCTTTTGCTAAAAGTGCTTGAGCTATCTCAGAAAATTCCTTTTTACCTGTATGTGTGTTTATAGGGGTGTCAATACCATAAAAGCGTGAAAGTAGTCTAAAAACATTACCATCTAATACTGCATAGGGCAATTTGAATGCAAAAGATGCAATTGCTGCTGCTGTATATTCTCCAACACCTTTAAGTGCGATTATTTCTTTGTATTTTTTTGGAAAGAAACCTGATTGATGAATTTGTTTAGCAGCAAAATGTAGATTTCTTGCTCTAGAGTAATAACCCAATCCTTGCCATAATTTCAAAACTTGTTCTTCATTAGCATTTGCTAGAGCCGAAACATTTGGAAATATTTTAATAAATTTCTGATAATATGGTAGTCCTTGTTTTACTTGAGTTTGTTGTAAAATAATTTCTGAAAGCCATATCTTGTATGGGTCTTTGGTATTTCTCCATGGTAATTCCCTTTTATGTTGGGAGTACCATTTAATAATTTTAGAAGAGAAAAAATCCATAAAGTCGTAAATTCTAGCGAGTTATAGAGATAAAACACATCTGATTTAAATAAAAGTCAGTATATTTGCACGCAAAATTAAGATATTTAAACATCTTTTAAATCGATATAATTATGACAAAGTTAGAAATCGTTAATTCTATTTCTGATAAAATAGGTGTAGAAAGAGTCGATGTGCATGCAGTAGTTGAAGCGTTTATGCACGAAGTTAAAAATTCTTTGTCTAGTGGAGAAGATGTTTTCTTAAGAGGGTTTGGCTCATTTATTGTTAAGCAAAGAGCCCAAAAAACAGGTAGAGATATTTCTAAGAATACAACGATTATCATACCTGCTCATAATGTTCCTGCGTTTAAGCCTTCAAAAGAATTTGTAAATAAAGTTAAAACAAACGTTCAGTTATAAAAAATACTGAATATAAAAGAGATTTAAAAATATTTAAAACACAACGTTATGCCAAACGGTAAAAAAAGAAAAAGACATAAGATGGCTACTCACAAACGTAAAAAGCGTTTAAGAAAAAATAGACACAAAAAAAAATAGTTTTTGTACTATTTTAGTATCAATTTGAGAATATCTATCCATTAGATCTGTTCTCACAGCCATTATTATTTTGAAATATGAATTGCTAGTAGATTCTAGACCTAATGAGGTCATCATTGCCTTGTCAAAAGACAAGAAATTAATAGAACTACACAAAGAACCAATAGGAACAAAGTTTTCCGTTGGTGATATTTTTCTAGCTAAAGTTAAGAAGATTATCACTGGACTGAATGCTACTTTCGTAGACGTTGGCTATGAAAGAGATGGTTTTCTTCATTATCTTGACTTAGGCGTTAAATTCAAAACTTTTCAGAAATTTACACAAAGAAATCTTGGAGGAAAACTGAATACCGCTTCCTTAAAAAATTTCAAGCTAGAGGAGGAAATTGATAAATCAGGTTCTATTACAGATGTTCTGCAATCAGGAAATCAAATTCTTGTACAAGTTGCCAAAGAGCCCATTTCTACAAAAGGCCCAAGATTGACTACCGAAATAACTATTGCTGGTAGATACATGGTTTTAGTTCCTTTTTCTAATAAAGTTTCTGTTTCTCAAAAAATAGAATCTAATGAGGAGAAAAAGAGATTAAAAAAACTTGTTCAAAGCATTAAGCCACCAGGCTTTGGTGTTATTATAAGAACCGTAGCTGAAGATAAAAAAGTAGCTGACTTAGATGCTGATATTAAGTATCTATACAAAAAATGGCAAACCTTATTTAAGCAAACTAAAAAAGGAAATCCTCCTTATAAAGTTCTTGGAGAGCTTGGAAGAACTGCATCTTTACTTAGAGATGTGTTGAATGATGATTTTATTAGTATTCTCGTTAATGATGAAAAACTTCATAATGAAATAAAAGATTACATAACGACAATCTCTCCTGATCAAGCAAAAATTGTTCGTATGTACACAGGCAAGATTCCACTTTTCCAAAAATTCCAAATTGAAAGACAAATTAAGTCTTCCTTTGGAAAGTCAGTGACTATGCGTAAAAGCACTTACTTAGTTATTGAACATACAGAGGCTATGCACGTCATAGATGTTAATAGTGGAAAGCGTGTCAATTCAAAGCAAGATCAAGAAGCTAACGCTTTAGAGGTTAACCTAATTGCTGCTGAAGAAGTTGCACGTCAGTTACGATTGCGTGATATGGGTGGTATAATTGTAGTTGACTTCATTGATATGTATAATGGTGAGAATAGGAAAAAGTTATTCGAAGCATTAAAAGAATTTATGGCTGATGATAAGGCTAAACACCATATTTTACCACCTTCACGTTTTGGACTTATTGAAATAACAAGACAGCGTGTTCGACCAGAATTGAATATTGAAACTAAAGAAGGTTGTCCTACTTGTAAAGGAACTGGTAAAATAGAAGCAAGTATTTTGTTAATTGATGAAATTGAACAAAAATTAGCTAAGGCCACCAACAAGAGTAACGATATCATCTTAAAAACCCATCCGTTTGTTGCGAGTTATATAAATAAAGGTTGGTTTAAAAATCAAAGAAAAACTTGGTCTAAAGAATTCGGTTGTAAACTAAAAGTAGAAGAAGATACTACTTATCATCTTTTACAGTATCGCTTTTTTAACAAGGAGCGTAAAGTAATTACAACCTAAGTATTTATACTTTTTAATTCGCTTAATTTTTTACGATACTTTACTAGTGGAATTATTGCGATACATAAAAATATGGCTCCTAATAAATAGCCATATCTTATATTATCACCACTATTAAAGTAGGGTAACGATAGGCTAGTAATTAATACTGTCCTGATGAGGATACTAACTGAATTAAAGACGCTGCCAGTTCTTCCAATGATATCGTTAGATACCTTTTCAAAAAGGAATGTGATTCTTAAAATACGAGTGCCTGCATTACTCAGTCCAATTATAAGACTAACAACGAAAAAAGCAGTGACACTCTTGAAATAAGTTAGAAGCAGACAGCCTCCAATTGTAGCTACCATCAAAATGATGATATTTGTTATGATATTATTCTTATCCATTAACTTGCGTATTCCAAAACCAGCTAATAAAGCACCTATAGAATAATATACTTCAGAAGATGCAAAAACATCTCCACCTTCTTTTAAATAGTTGCTGACATAAACGGGAACCAATACAAACATTTCAACGATTAAAAAAGTAAAAATTGCATAAGAACAAACTCCAAAAATAAAAATCATGGAATTCTCCTTTAGAAAAGAAAATCCTTTTATCAGACGACTGAACATGTTTCCATGGTCAATATTCTTTTTTAATATAGGTTTATACTTAATAAATAAGATAATTATGAAAGCCAAAATATAGGTAAAGGCGTCCATTAAAAATATCTCGTGTATTTGCCAAGGCTGTATGTCGAAAGGCATTTGAATCTTGAATCCTAATAAATTTAAGATGCCATTTTTTGTACCAGCCAATAATATAGCGGCAAACGCACCAGCAAAAATACTCGTTGATTGCCCTTGTATCTCGATGTACGCATTTAACTTAGCGTAATTTTTGGGCTCTGTTATCTCTTGACCAAATGCATAAAGATTGGGATAGTGAACATTATAATGAAACATAGTCGTTCCAAATACCGCCATTACTAATATCCATGGTGTTTGACCACAACTCATTCCATATAAAGCGATACTTCCGATAATAAAAGCACAAGCTAAATTAGAGTACAAGAACATTTTTTTTCTTGAGTACCTATCGATAAGAGTGCCTGAGTATAAACCCCAAAATAAACTTACAAATGTTAAAATAGCATAAGCTTTAGCATATGTTTCTCCCATATCGAGTATATCTGCAAAGTACCAAGGAATAGCAATCATACTAATACCTTGAGCAAAGCCTGATATGATATTAGCTACAAATAATAAGCCTATTGCTTTTTTATTTTTCATTGGGTACAAAAATACTACCTTTGAAATGATGAACGACAAAATATACGATGTAAAAATTGTAAAAGAGCGAATACGACATTATTGTGCAGTAATGGATCGTTGTCAATTTCAGGTAATTACAAAGCTTAAGTCCTATGGAGTGAGTGATTCTTTAGCTGATGAAATTTTAATTGAATTGATACAGAATAAATATCTTGATGAAGAACGCTTTGCTCGTTCTTTTTGTAGCGGAAAATTCAAAATAAAACGCTGGGGACGAAAAAAAATAGCTTTCGAACTATCTAAACTGAAAGTGCCAAAAAGCTGTATTTCACTAGCAATGTTGGAGATAGATGATGCAGATTACAAGGATATCATAAAGTATTTAGCGAATAAGAAAATGGCTTTGTTAAAAGATAAAAACATCTTTGTTAGAAAGAAGAAAGTAGTTAATTATTTGATTAGAAAGGGCTACGAATCTGAGCTAGTCTGGTCTTACGTTCACAAACTTTAAAATACTAAATTTGCCTCAATGGTTACAGCAGAACAGATAGACGATATTAAAAAAAGAATAGCTGACCTAGAAGGCTTTTTATCTATACAAGAAAAGAAAGAATTTGTAGCCGCTGAGGAGTTAAAAACACAAGCTGTAGATTTTTGGGAAAACTCTAAAACTGCTGAAATTCACTTAAAAAATATCAATAAACAAAAGGTATGGGTTGTTGCTTTTCAAGAGGTACAAAGTGCTTTTGACGACCTTTCTGTACTTTTTGATTTCTTTCAAGAAGGAGAAGTAGATGAAGATGAGATAAATAAAAGTTTTGACTCTACCTTAATTAAAGTTGCTGACTTAGAGTTCAAAAATATGCTAAGTGGCGAAGAAGATAATCTATCAGCAGTTATGACTATAAATCCGGGTGCTGGAGGAACAGAAAGTCAAGATTGGGCTGAAATGCTTATGCGTATGTATATCATGTGGGGGGAGAAAAATAAGTTTAAAGTAAAAGAGCTAGATTTTCAAGCTGGAGATGCTGCAGGTATAAAGTCGGTAACCTTACAATTTGATGGTGATTTTGCTTTTGGTAATTTAAAAGGTGAAAATGGAGTACACCGATTAGTTCGTATTTCTCCCTTTGACTCTAATGCCAAACGACATACTTCTTTCACTTCGGTTTTTGTATATCCTTTGGTAGATGAATCCATAGAAATAGAGATTAACCCTGCCGATATTAGTTGGGACACTTTTCGTGCTGGAGGTGCTGGCGGACAAGGAGTTAATAAAATAGAAACAGCAGTTCGTTTAAAACATGCTCCTACTGGAATTATAATTGCTAATTCAGAAACGCGTTCTCAGCTAGAGAATAAAGAGAAAGCTATGCAATTGTTAAGGTCTCAGTTATATGAGATAGAATTACGTAAAAGACAATCTGAAAGAGATAAGATTGAAGGTAGCAAGAAAAAAATAGAATGGGGTTCTCAAATTAGAAACTATGTTTTGCACCCCTATAAAATGGTTAAGGATTTAAGAACAGAACATGAAACATCAAATACACAAGCTGTTCTTGATGGTGAAATCAATGATTTTATCAAGGCATATTTAATGGAATTTGGTCAAAAATAAAATTATGGAAGTAACAATTTATCACAACCCTAGATGTAGAAAGAGCAGAGAAGCCTTATCTTTTTTAGAAGAAAAGTCGTGTAAAATTAAAGTTGTAGAATATTTGAATGACTTATTGTCAATTGATGAATTAAGTGCATTGCTTAATGACTTAAATATTAGACCGATTGAGCTTGTTCGTAAAAATGAAAGTATTTGGAAAGAGCAATTCAAAGACAGAAATTTGAGCGATACAGCAATTATAGAAGCGATGGCTCAAAATCCTAAATTAATAGAACGTCCCATTATAAAAAGCAAGAAAGGTGCTGTCGTAGGAAGGCCTTTGGAAAGGGTACAAGAAGTAATTTAAACTATTCGAGGTCTTCTACCAAGTCACGATTCTTGTATGACTCGATAAACCAAGCGCCAATCCAATATGGTAAAAAACTAACAATGAAGGTTAATAACCAAAACGCCATACCAGCGATAGCTAAAAAGAGAACAAAACCTATAAACATATCTTTATATATTTGAATTAACTTTGTACAAAAGTAAGTGTTAATATTCTAATAAAAAAATCATGAGCTATAGAATTGAGAAAGATACCATGGGCGAGGTAAAAGTACCTGCCGAAAAGTATTGGGGTGCCCAAACAGAACGTTCTAGAAACAATTTTAAAATTGGTCAATCAGCAAGTATGCCGCTAGAAGTAGTTTATGGTTTTGCATACCTTAAAAAAGCAGCGGCCCATGCCAATTGTGAGTTAGGTGTACTTTCGTCAGAAAAAAGAGATTTGATTTCTGCTGTTTGCGATGAGATATTAGAAGGTAAACACAATTATGAATTCCCATTAGTAATATGGCAAACGGGTTCAGGTACACAATCTAATATGAATATTAATGAAGTGATAGCTAACCGAGCTCACGTTTTAAATGGTGGTAGTTTAAATGATGAAAATAAATTTATTCATCCTAACGATGATGTCAATAAATCACAATCTTCTAATGATACTTTTCCTACAGGCATGCATATTGCCGCTTATAAAATGATAGTAGGAACTACTATTCCTGGAGTAGAAAGGTTGAGGGATACTTTAGATGAAAAATCTAAAGCATTTATGCATGTAGTTAAAATAGGTAGAACACACCTAATGGATGCTACACCATTGACGTTAGGTCAAGAAATTTCTGGATATGTTTCACAGCTAGACCATGGGTTAAAAGCACTTAAAAATACTTTAGCCCATCTTTCAGAACTTGCTCTAGGTGGTACAGCTGTAGGAACAGGAATTAATACTCCAGAAGGATATGCTAATCTTGTTTCCAAAAAAATTGCTGAATTTACACAGCTACCATTTGTATCAGCAGACAATAAATTTGAAGCTTTAGCTGCTCATGATGCTATTGTTGAGTCTCATAATGCTTTGAAGCAATTAGCGGTTTCTCTAAATAAAATAGCCAATGATATCCGTTTACTAGCATCAGGACCACGAAGTGGAATTGGTGAAATAATAATACCATCTAATGAACCCGGTTCATCAATAATGCCAGGTAAAGTTAACCCTACACAATGTGAGGCACTAACAATGGTATGTGCTCAGGTTATGGGTAATGATGTAGCTATAGGTGTTGGTGGAATGCAAGGTCATTATGAACTTAATGTCTTTAAGCCGATGATAGCAGCTAACATTTTACAGTCGGCACGATTGATTGGAGATGCTTGTGTATCTTTTAAGGTTAATTGTGCAGAAGGCATAGAACCTAATTATGATAATTTAAAAAAGAACTTAGATAATTCTTTGATGTTGGTAACCGCTTTGAATACTAAGATAGGTTATGAAAAAGCAGCAAAAATTGCTAAGACGGCTCACCAAAATGGAACCACATTAAAAGAAGAGTCTGTCAATTTAGGATACCTTACCGCTCAAGAGTTCGATGAGTGGGTTCGCCCTAAAGATATGTGTGGTAGTCTAAAAAAATAGACTACACATATTCGTTTCCTTTATCTCTTTTGATATCGCTAACAAATTGCTTAATCTGTTGCTCGTCTTCTTTTTTACAGATAAGTAGCGTGTTTTTATTATCGATTATAATATAATCTTCCAGACCTTGAATAACTACAACTTTATCATTAGGAACATTGATAATGTTATTTTTAGAACTATAAATCATAACATTATCGCCAATAATTCCATTTTGACTTTCATCTAGTTTTAAATGACCATATAATGAGCCCCAAGTACCTAAATCACTCCAACCAAAGTCAGAAGGGTAAACAAAGACATTATCAGCCTTCTCCATTAAGCCGTAGTCTATAGAGATGTTTTTACAACCAGGGAAAATGCGATTAATGAACTCCTCTTCTTCATCTGTATTGTAATAATTGTTACCATCTTCAAATCTATCGTATAAATCTCTCAAGTGTTTCCTGAGTCCAAGAGTAATAGCTTTGGCACTCCATATAAATATTCCAGAATTCCATAAAAAGTCACCGCTTTCTAAAAATTGTTGTGCTAGTTCTAAGTTAGGTTTTTCTGTAAAGGTTTTAACACTATTTATGTTATTATGAAGTTTAGAATTTTCTTCGTTGAACTGTATATATCCATAGCCAGTGTCTGGTCTTGAAGGTTTTATACCTAAAGTTAAAAGCACATTATTTTTTGAACACACTTCAAAACAATCAGTAACAATTTTTGTGAATTCATCTTCATTACTAATCAAATGGTCTGAAGGCGCAACAATGATATTAGCATCTGGGTTCTTCTGATTTATTTTGAAAGAGGCATAGGCAATACATGGTGCCGTATTTCTCATTGAAGGCTCACACAAAATATTATCTTCCAATATTTGGCTGAGTTGTTCTAAACATAAATCCTTGTATTTTGCATTGGTAACAACAAAGATATTTTCTGCAGCACAAGATTTTGCTAAGCGTCTAAATGTTTGTTGAATTAGTGTCTCTCCTGTGCCTAGTATATCTAAAAACTGTTTTGGAAATGTACTTCTACTCATTGGCCAAAATCTAGAGCCAATCCCTCCAGCCATTATAACAGCGTAGTTATTTGTGTTCATAATAAGGTTATTATTTTTCAAAAATACAAAATCAAATCTCTACTTCTGCCAAGGGGCTAAAAAGATAAATTCTATTGTTGTCTAAGGACTTACACTGAAAACGTGTTCTAATTTTCTTTTCCTTTATATATCGTTTGCCATTGGGTGTTGAAAAAATACTACCATAGTGGATATCAGAAATGGTGAGCGTCGGATTTTTATCGTATTTCCTTAATATTTTTTGTAATTCATGATCGGAACTACTTGATGCTTTAGGATTCTTCAAATGAATTGCCATGCACTGCTGTATATCAGTTGGGAAAACAGGCATGAAATTTATCATTAATTTTTTAAACATTTCTTTCCACTCCGATCCATGTGGTTTTACATTATTCTTATACTTTTCCCATATCATCATATGTGCAATTTCATGTGTCAATGTGATTAAAAAAGAATATTTATTTAGGTTATTATTGATGCTTATTATATGATTTTTATTATTGTTTGGACTTCTGTAATCTCCTAACTTAGTTTGCCTTGGATTTGTGATAATAACTTTGCAATCAAAGCTTGAAAGCCATTTATTAATTTTTTTTAAGGCTTGTATGGGTAAGAATGATGATAAGTTTTTCATTATAACATTATTAGACTTGTTTATTACTTAATTATAAGAATTATGAATTGATATTTATAATTCAAGTATCATAACATATAAGTCATTATAAACTAAAAATTAAATAATAGAGCTAGATATCCAACAATTAAAGCTACGAATAATCCAGCAATAGAAATAATCAATCCATCTTTTTTATTTTCAGCAATTAGTGGAAATATACCATCTCCACTGGTAGCTATTCCAGCAGCTATTAATGCAGCTAAAGGGAAATTTGATATTGTTATATACGCGACTGCAACTGTAATCATTCCTCCACATCCAGGAATTACTCCAATAAGAGCAGCTAGTAAAACAACAACATATGCCGATGTAGACATCCATGAATCAAATGTTTCAGGACCAACAATCTCATCAATTATAAAGTTTGCAACAATCAAACCAATAAAAACGTAGGTCACAACTAATGAGACATCCTTTATTGCATGTTTTATTATTGATTTGAAATTATTTTCATTACAACTACAATTGTTATCTACATAGTTAAACTTTGTCATAAAATAATAAGCAATACATATAATTGTAAGTAGAATTGAACCCCAATAAGTTATATTTGAAATTGCATCAATTCCTCCTCCCCAAAAAGCCATAATTGAACCCGGTGCTAATATAATTGATATTAATAAAATTGTATAAAAACTAATTTTCTCAAATAGTAGTCCTAAACGATTGTTTTTATTATTTAAAACAATGTCATTACTAAGATTATTTTTTTGATGATTTTCTTTTTTAGGATGAATTCCTAAAATATCAGAAATCAATCCAAAAATAAAACCTGCTATTAATCCAAATAAAGTAATAGTAATATAAGCTTTTATATTTCCTGAGATATCAGCCGCTTCACTTGAAGCTCCCAATAAAACAAATGAACCTTCTCCTAATGTGCTAATAAATGCGGCAAATAATCCTCCAAATGATATTTTTTTATTTTTGTAAAGTGATGCTACGACAATTGTTGCCCCACATCCCGGAATTGCACCCATTAAAGATCCAATAGCAGACTGTGTCCATTTAAATTTAAGAGGTTTTAATCCATTCTTTAACTTTTTTTTGGTAATAAAACTAATAAGGGCAAATCCAATAATTGATAAAGATACATAGCCACCTATTCCTCCAGATGCATCAAGATTCTCTAAAACAAATGACCAAAAATCAAATTCCATACTTGTATTTTTTATAAAAACATACGGTGTTTTATCATGCGCGAAAATAAATTATTTACAACTAATCTAAAAAGTAATTAAGCAAATTTTTTAGATAGATGATTCTGTTTTTGAAAATGACGGGCAATCGCAATCTTCTTTTAATATACTGCAAGACGAAAAACTTAAAATAAGTGAAATAAATATAATAAT
This sequence comes from uncultured Flavobacteriales bacterium, assembly GCA_964004705.1. GTDB lineage: Bacteria > Bacteroidota > Bacteroidia > Flavobacteriales > UBA7312 > UBA8444. The sequence continues at coordinate 12,494 of CAXFOQ010000031.1, forward strand.
TAGGAAAATTTGATTTTTGGAATACATAACTATTATTGCTAGTTTCAAAAATACTAATATGCTTTTAAGATAGCCACATAAATATTATTATTTTTGGAATCAGAGCCCCAAATGTTTTGATTACTAAGCAATAAGAAGCGACGTCTCAAACTAGTTGAAATGTTGAAGTATGATAGATTAGATTGAAGTGTTTTGTGCTCTAAAAAACGAGCATGGACAAATGAATTTAGACACTGAAATCTTCCAGAAGACCCCGACCAATAAAAACTTTAAGGAAACTTTAAGGAAACTTTAAAGTTCCTTAAAGTTTTTCATTGGTCGGGGTCTTCTGGAAGTTTTCAATGTATAAATTCATCATTCTAAGCTGATTTTTTAGAGCTCAAATCACTTCAAAATCATCTGTCCTACGTCAACAATTCAGGGCGTATAGCTGCATAAAATGCGTACGATCCCGGATTCAACTATGCGAAATTTATGAACCACTGACAGACAAATTTGCTGTCTTTGCTTGATCGAATTTCCATTCGCAATCCCGGGCCGAAATAAACTTTAAAAAACTTTAAGTAAAACTTT
>CAXFOQ010000032.1:0-13035 GCA_964004705.1 uncultured Flavobacteriales bacterium
CTGAATTATTACAATTTGTTGAACGATAATTAAAATAAAATATTGATTGATTTAAACCGTTGTCACTTATGTTTCCACCGCTAAAACAATGATCAGCCGAGAGAACATATGGATTACAATTATTTAAAGTATTGTTTACAAGTGCACCTGTACAAAGACCAACATTCCATCCTGCACCAATTTGTATTCTACAAACAGATTTTTTTTGATTTTCCCACGCATTACCCTCAGAGCAATTAGCATTTACCTGACATTCGTCTGAAGAATTATAGCCATTTAACTGCCCACCACTAATATCTCTGTAGGCATAGGCAAAGCGATTAATAGATAATTTTAAATCATTGGACTCATTATCAGCTTGAAAATATTCAAGAATTAGCATATCGCCACTAATAACCTCTGTTGCAAAAAGACCAGAACTGTGGTTATGTTTAGAGGTAAAAGGACCTATTTTTTGAGTCTGTGTATGATTGTAAATGTATAACTCTCCAGTTGATGGTATCCAAAAATCATCATAATACAATGAAATGCCTTTAGCATCGGTAGCTGATATTGCTAATGTCCAAACCTTACCCCCATCTACTTCAGTCCATAAACCATCGTCAGAACTTGAAATATCACACAACACAAATTTGCCAAAGTTGAACATTTGACCTTTGACCACTTCTTGATTTAATAATTCTTCGATATCAGCAGGCTTATCAAAAGTCAATAAGGGTATTTCGTTACCAGAATCTAAAAAAATTGACTCAATATTTTGTGCCATTAAAAAATTGAAAGTCAATAAAAATGATAGTATTAGTTTATACATAATTGATATTGTTAGGGTTTGACTAATTTAGGTAAAGTACAAAAATAATGAATTGCAAATTAATCGACAATTTTGATGCTTAACTATTATATTTGCCAATCATATTATGACAAAATATAAAAAAACATCACTTAAACGCGCTAGCCGTTTATTTCAATATATAAAACCTTACAGATTAGAATTTTCCTTCGGACTTTTCTTCTTGTTATTATCTACTGCAGCCTCATTAATTTTTCCTGCTTTAATGGGTAATCTTGTTGATTCAGCCTCTGATAAGCTAGTGAATAACATCAACCATATAGCAATAGCACTTTTGGTTTTATTTGCCTTACAAGCCATGTTTTCCTATTTCAGAATTGTACTATTTGTTAATGTTACTGAAAAAACTTTAGCAGTAATTCGACAAGAAACCTATGCTCATCTCATAAAACTGCCAATGAATTTCTTTTCAAAAAGACGTGTTGGTGAATTAAATAGTCGTATTGCCTCAGACATATCCTTATTACAAGAGACTTTTACTACCGATTTAGCTGAATTTTTAAGACAAGTCCTCATCATTACAGGTGGTATTGTATTTCTTTCTTTGACCTCTGTCAAACTGACCTTGTTTATGTTAGCTATTATTCCTGCTATGATGTTAGCTGCAGTCTTTTTTGGAAGATATATTAAACGATTCTCCAAGCAAGTACAAGAAAAAGTTGCTGAATCTAACACTATCATAGAAGAAACTTTACAAGGTATTTCCAACGTAAAGGCCTTTACTAATGAGTTTTTTGAAATAGGACGATACATTAGAAAAACTAATGAAGTGATGCAAATTGCAAAAAAAGGTGGTCGTTATCGTGGTGCATTTGCTTCATTCATCATATTTTGTTTGTTTGGCTCTATTGTTGCAGTTATTTGGTATGGCGTATTGATGATTAACTCGAACGAACTAAGCATTGGTGAATTATTTACGTTTATACTATACTCAGTGTTTATTGGTGCATCTGTAGGTGGTATGGCCGACATCTATGCAAAACTTCAAAAAGCTATCGGAGCAACAGAACATTTAATGGATATTCTTGAAGAAGAAAAAGAAGAAATCCATTCAACATTTAGTGCTGATGCCGTTAAAGGTCATATAAAATTTCACAATTTAAATTTTGCCTATCCAAGCAGACCAGATGTACAAGTTCTAAACAATTTGAATTTTGAAGTTCAACAAGGTCATCACATAGCTTTGGTAGGTCCAAGTGGTGCAGGAAAAACTACATTAGCCTCTATACTATTTGGTTTTTATAAAATAGAAGATGGTCAAATTAGTATTGATGGAAAAAATATTGAAGAATACGACTTACACTTTTTAAGAAAGCAAATTGCTATCGTTCCTCAAGATATCATTTTGTTTGGTGGTAGTATAAAAGAAAATATTGCATATGGTAAATTAGATGCTTCTGAACAAGAAATTGAAGATGCTGCTAAAAAAGCAAACGCCCTCGACTTCATAAATGATTTCCCAGAAAAAATGGAAACGCTTGTTGGTGAACGAGGCATACAACTTTCGGGTGGACAAAGACAACGAATAGCCATTGCTAGAGCTTTACTAAAAAATCCTAGTATATTAATATTAGATGAAGCTACTAGTGCTTTAGACTCCGAATCCGAAAAGTTAGTTCAGGAGGCCATGCACGTACTAATGAAAGGTAGGACTTCTATTGTTATCGCACATAGACTTTCTACCATTAAAAATGCAGATTTAATATTAGTGCTTGAAAATGGACAAATTATTGAGCAAGGAACACATCATGAGCTTCAAAAAAATGAAGGCTTATACAAGCAACTCTCTGATATGCAATTCAACTATTGAGAAAAAAATATTTCCAGTGAAATACATTATAAGTTTAGTAACACGATTAATACCACGACATTATCTACACCATGTCAGTCATTTTTTTCTCAGAATATTTTCTCTGTTCATGAGAGGTGATAAATTCGAAGATCCTATTAATGGATATACTTACAGAAAATTGCTACCCTATGGAAGGCTAAGATCTAGAGAAAATGCCATAGCACCAGATAGTATGTCTTTAGAAAGACACCGACTAATATGGTTATACCTTAAAGAGAAAACTAATTTTTTTAGTGATAATTTAAAATTTTTGCATATTGCCCCAGAATACTGCTTTATTAAGCTATTCAAAAATCAAAAAAATTTAGACTATACTACAGCCGATTTAAATTCGCCTTGGGCTGATGTAAAAATGGACGTTCACGATATTCCTTTTGAGGATAATAGCTTTGATGTCATTATGTGTAATCACGTTTTAGAACATGTTCAAGATGACAGAAAGGTGATGAAAGAATTTTACAGAGTAATTAAAAAAGGTGGTTGGGGAATTTTTCAAGTACCTATTGACACTAATCGAAAGGAAACTTTCGACGACCCAAGTATTACAGACCCTAAACAAAGGGAAAAACACTATTGGCAAGACGATCACGTCAGACTATATGGTTTAGATTATGGCAATATTCTAAGTGAAGCTGGTTTTGAAGTTATTGAAGATGACTACATCAATAACCTAGATCCTAAGTTAATAGAACGTTATGCTTTGCCTAAAGGTGAAATTATATATTTCTGTAAAAAGACAGCTTAAACCATCTGTACATAAACAACCTTTTTGGTTTCAAAAAAGTCTTGGCGGAAATAATCTGAAAGGTTAAACGAATTATAGTGATAACTTACTTGACTCATTTCTTCGGTCAAATCACCTCCTTTAAGGTAAAGAATACCATTAGGAAAAGTGTTGTTACATTTTAGAGAAAATTTGTCTTCTACCAACTTTAGAAAAGCAGGCATACGAGTTACCGCCCGGCTCACTACAAAATCAAATTTTTCGTTAATATTTTCTACTCTTTCATGTGCTGTTCTTACATTTTTTAAGCCTAACTTCTGAGATACTGTTTGAACTACCTTAATTTTTTTGCCAATACTATCCACCAATAAAAAATCTACCTCAGGAAATAGTATAGCTAATGGAATACCCGGAAAGCCTCCTCCTGTACCGACATCTAGCACCTTAGTATCATCTTTGAAGTTCATTATTTTGGCTATCCCTAAAGAATGTAAAACGTGACGCTCTAAGAAGTCACTCATATCTTTTCTGGAAACTAAATTTATTTGAGCATTCCAAAACTCATATAATTCAGAAAGAGCAGAGAATTGCTTTTTTTGAATATCTGTTAAATTTGGAAAATGTATAAAAATGATGTTTTCCATCAAAAGATATCTTTTTTTCCAGATAGTATCTTAAATAATTGCTCTCTTGAACGAAATAACTGAGCTTTAACTGTACCAATAGGCATCTCTAACTCTTCAGAAATTTCTTCATAACTGTATTCTTTAAAGTAACGTAACTTGACCAATTCTCTATAGTTAGGTTTTAGTTGTTCAACTATGTTTCTTAAAATTTGAATACGTTGCTTATTCATCATCTTTTTCTCTGGTCCATCACCATGATAGGGAATGTCTATTGCTGTTTGTGAACCTTCATCGTGTTGTATCATAGCATCTATTGAGTACGTTGGTAATTTTTTCTTTCTCAAATAATCAATGCAGTTATTTTTTGCAATGCTAAACAACCATGTACTAAAAGCAAAATTAGGCGTATAAGAATCTAACTTATTAAATGCTTTACCAAAGGCTTCAATGGTTAGTTCCTTTGCAAGTTCTCTGTCGTTAACTCTTTCATAAAGCATAAAAAAGATGGGATCTCTGTATTTAGACATCAGGGTATTGTAGGCGCGAGGATCTCCTTTACTCAATGCCAATTTGATGAGTTTTAAATCCTCCTTTGCTTTTTCTGTAAGATCTTTATTTACCAAAATCTTTTCTTTTTTATTATTCTATTGACTATAAAGATAAAGTAAAATATAATAAACAGTAGTTCTAAAAATGGATATAGAAATAATAAATCTTTTTCTTCTAGTTTTTTCATTATTGAATAAGACACCAGCATTTGAACTGCTAAACGTACCATAAACAAAGAAATAATAATATGAATATAAGGTTGCCAAAACAGTAAAGCCAAAAATAAGATCCAAAACAAGGCTTGACTAAGCGTCCATAAACCCAACATCATCTTGTGATAGTTTTTATAATAAACCCCAGTACTAAGGTGTCTACTTTTTTGTCTTATCCAAGATTTCCAATTATTTTTTGGTACAGATAAAGTTTGTGAAGAATACGCAAAACTTACAGCAGTATTACTAGCACTTGCTACTTCTTTTATAAATAAATCATCATCACCTGAAGGTAAGTGCAAGTGAGTAGCAAAACCTTTATTATCAAAAAATAAGGACTTTTTGTAGGCTAAATTTCTACCTACACCCATGTAGGTTTTGCCGATTAAAGCATAGGAAAAATACTGCATAGCTACTTGAAATGTGTCAAACCTTACTAACTTATTCAATAAGCCTTTACGCTTTTCATAAGCACCATATCCAAGCACAATAGTCTTATTTGAAAAATGTTGAGCCATAGAACTAATCCAATCCTTATCTCTTGGGTAGCAATCGGCATCAGTCAAAAGTAGGTAATCATACTTAGCGGCTTTGATACCTAAAGTTAAGGCAAACTTTTTACCTAATCCTTTTTTAATATCTTCTCCTATATTAACAAGTTTTATTTTAGGATGATTTTCCCATTGTTTAAATACAAATTTTGTGTTGTCTGTTGATTGATCATTAACCAATACTATTTCAAAATTAGGATAGTCTTGTAGTAATAATTTAGCCACTAGAGCCTGCCAGTGCTTTTCTTCGTTATAGCCACATACAACAACTGATACGGCTTTAGTAAAGATCTTTTTTTGTTCTTTATATATTGCTAACTTTAAATAAATAAAAAGATAATAGTACAATTGTACTAGAAACAGAAAAGAAAAAATTACTAAACATACAGTGGCTATATTCATATGCTACAATGATACGGATATTTAATTTTTTTTATACCCTAAAAAATAGATGTTGTTAAGACTTAACTATCTTTGGCGAAATTTATATTTATGGATTTCAAGCTGATTAAAAAAGATAATGGCTCAAAAGCACGTTTAGGAGAACTGACAACTGCTCATGGAAAAATCCTAACACCTATTTTTATGCCAGTCGGAACAGCAGCAACAGTTAAGGGTATTCATCAGCATGAAGTAGATAAAGATACTCAAGCACAAATCATCTTAGGTAACACTTACCATTTGTATTTAAGACCAGGACTTGAAGTATTAGAAAAATCGGGAGGACTAAACAAATTTATGAATTGGCAAAAGCCCATTCTTACAGATAGTGGTGGTTATCAAGTCTATTCCCTATCAGGAAAACGTAAAATTAAGGAAGAAGGGGTGAAATTTCAATCCCATATAGATGGGTCTTACCACCTTTTTACTCCAGAAAATGTAATGGACATTCAACGAACTATCGGTGCTGATATCGTTATGGCATTTGATGAATGCACACCTTACCCTTGCGATTATAAATATGCTAAAAAGTCAATGCACATGACACACCGTTGGCTAAAGCGTTGTTGTGAACGATTTGATAGTACCGAAGCAAAATATGGCTTTGAACAAACTCTTTTTCCAATTGTTCAAGGAAGTGTATATAAAGATTTAAGAAAACAATCGGCAGAAAAAATAGCATCTTTTGAGCGAGATGGTAATGCTATAGGTGGCTTATCTGTTGGCGAACCTCATGAGCTTATGTATGAAATGACAGAAATAGTATGTAACGTATTACCTGAACACAAGCCCCGCTATCTAATGGGTGTAGGAACACCAATTAATTTGTTAGAAAACATTGCTTTGGGTGTAGATATGTTCGATTGTGTTATGCCAACTAGAAATGCTAGAAATGGTATGATATTTACAAGTGAAGGAACTATTAATATCAAAAATAAAAAATGGGCCGACGACTTTTATCCATTAGATGAAAATGGCACTTCATATGTAGATTCTATATATAGTAAAGCCTACGTACGTCACTTATTTACTGTCAACGAAATGTTGGGTAAACAAATAACAACATTACACAATATTCGTTTTTACCTTTGGTTAATGGAACAAGCTAGAGAACATTTAGCAGCTGGGACATTTAACGAATGGAAACATAAAATGGTTAAAAAACTAGGTAGACGTCTGTAAATGCAAAAGTTAGATTGGTATATCATTAAAAAGTTTTTAGGGACGTTTTTCTTATCTATATCACTGATATTACTTATCGTTGTGGTATTTGATATCTCCGAAAAGATAGATGATTTTATAGAAAAAGATGCTCCACTTAGAGGGATTATATTCGATTATTACCTCAATTTTATCCCCTACTTTGGTAACCTTTTCAGTCCTTTATTCACTTTTGTTGCCGTTATCTTTTTCACTTCTAAAATGGCTAATAATACAGAAATTATTTCCATTTTAGGTAGTGGTATAAGTTTCAATAGGTTTTTACGACCTTTTATGCTATCAGCTGGATTATTAGCTATACTATCATTTACGCTTAGCAACTTCATTATTCCTCCTGCCAACAGTGAACGCTTAGAATTTGAAAACACCTACATAAAAAATCCATACAAAAACAGAGATAAGGATATACATATGCAAATAAAACCTGGTCAGTTTATCTACATGCAATCTTATAACACTAAACGAAATATTGGCTATAAATTTTCAATGGAACAATTTGAAAATAACGAACTCCAAGAAAAGCTGTTTTGTAATTATATTAAATGGAATGAAACTACAGAAAATTGGACGGTTCATAACTATTTCATTCGTAAGATTGACCATTTAAATGAAGAAATAATCGAAGGTGATACCTTAGTTTTAACGATTAATCTGCATCCCAATGATTTTAACGTAAGGCGAAGTATGGTAGAAACTATGAATATGTTTCAGCTTAACTATTATATTAAGGAAGAACGCATGAAAGGCTCTAAGAATTTAGTCTTTCATATCATCGAGCAACAAAAACGTTTTGCTTATCCCTTTGCAACACTCATACTTACCATTGTTGCTGTTGCTATGGCATCACGAAAAGTTAGAGGAGGAATTGGCTTGCATTTAGGGCTTGGGCTACTTATTAGCTTTGCTTATATACTTTTTATGCAAGTTTCTACAACATTTGCAACTAATGGGGACTTATCACCTATTATTGCCGTATGGATTCCCAATTTGCTATTTGCCAGTTTAGGACTTTACCTAATCAAAAAAGCACCTAAATAGTTTTGGCCTCATTCCAATACATATCCATCTCTTTCAAAGTTAAATTTGATAGTTCTTGTCCTTTAGCTTTTATTTGTTTTTCCATATATTGAAAGCGTTGAATAAACTTTTTGTTAGTTTTTTCTAAAGCATCCTGGGGATTTACATTTACAAAACGAGCATAATTAATAAGTGAAAAAATTAAGTCACCAAATTCTTCAGTAGTCTTCTGCTCATCACCTTTATCCACTTCGGTTTTTAGCTCCATTAATTCCTCTTCCACCTTTTCCCACACTTGTTCTCTATCGTCCCAATCGAAACCAACACCACGAGCTTTTTCCTGAATTCGAATAGACTTGACCATAGCTGGTAAAGACTTAGGTACCCCTTCTAGAACAGAAGTCTTACCTTCTTTTAGCTTTAACTTTTCCCAATTGGCTTTTACCTCTGCCTCGTTGGCTACTTCAACATCTCCATATATGTGAGGATGACGATGAATCAACTTTTCACAAACACCATTAAGTACATCTGCAATATCGAAGGTATTTGTTTCTGAAGCTATCTTAGAATAAAAAATAAGATGTAACATAATGTCTCCCAATTCTTTTTTAATTTCTTGCATATCACCATCTACAATGGCGTCAGACAATTCATAAACCTCCTCTAAAGTCAAGTAACGTAAACTATCAATAGTTTGCTTCATGTCCCAAGGGCATTTAGCCCTTAAATCGTCCATTATATTCAATAATCTTTCAAAAGCTACAAGCCGTGCGTCCATAAATAAAATTTTTAGCAAAAGTAGTATAACAATTTCATACCTTTGTAACATATTGAATTTTGTATGAAAGTCGTATTATTAGCAATAGCATTATTAGCCATAAGTTTTGCAGGAATAGCCATTAAGATACTCATCAAAAAAGACGGTAAATTTTCTGGTACTTGTGCAAGTAATAGCCCATTCCTTAACAAAGAAGGAGAAAATTGTGGATTTTGTGGTGCTAGCCCTGACGAAATGTGCAAAAAAGAAGAAGTGGCTAGTTAGTCAATAGTGATTTAAAACCTTCTGTAGACCAATTCTCCCAGCTTTTATCAGCATCAGTAAATATCAAAAAAGCCTCTAAATTGGGGTGTTTACTTAAAAAGTCTTTCGTCTGCTCTACTCCCATTACCATAAAAGTAGTGGCATAAGCATCTGCCGTCATACAATCATCTGCAATTACAGTAGCACTTAATAGAGAATGCTGAACAGGATAGGCTGTTTTAGGGTTTATAGTATGAGAATATATCTGACCATCTTTTTCGTAAAAGTTTCTGTAATTACCAGAAGTTGCTAATGATTTATTGTGAAGGTTTAATATTATTTGAAATCGGTCATTTACATCAATCTCATTAGAGGGTTTGTCTATACCTACTCTCCATTTTTTGTTTCTAGAATTGAGCCCTTTTGCTCTGAGTTCTCCACCTAATTCAATTAGATAGTCAGAAACTAAATGTGAATCCAAAAGCTCAGCAATGACATCTACTGTATAACCTTGAGCAAGTGCATTAAAATCCATAGTTTTTTGTTGTGGATTAGAAAGTAAGCTATCTCCTCTAAGCCATAAATCATGATAACCGACCTCTTTTAATAATTTGGCTATATATAAAGAATCGACCTCTTGTCTGTCATCAGGGCCAAAGCCCCAAGCCTCAACTAATGGTGCTACAGTACAATCAAATAATCCATCGCTGAGTAAAGAAATATGCTGAGAAGCTTTAAAAACACATACAAAATGGGTGTCTAACAATAAACTAGTATCACCTGAATTCAATTGACTCAATAAAGAGTTGGTGTTGTATGTAGATAATGAATTATCAATAACTGTAAGAAGACTGTCTATTTCGTGATGATAATCCTCTGAACTCATGTATTTGATACTGTAAGAAGTACCTTGAGCAAAACCAACATTATGAATCAAACTTCTAGAACTATCTAGTCCTTTACAGCCTATTAATAAACAAAGAATAAAAATCATGTATCTCACTACACAAAATTATACATTTGTTTCATAGAATTTAAATTAAAAGTTATAAAAAATGACCCTATTTCAGTAAACGATTATTTTGATTAAATTCATGAAGAAAGAAAGGAAGTAATGAATAAAATAAGAGCCATTATTAATGCAAATCTTACTAATGGTTCTAAAGAATGTTTGGGCTATGGAATGCATAGTTGGGTAGTGACACATTCTATTTACCCACAGGTTTATCATGTAAGTCCTTACCTGCTATTATCTTTTATGAACATAGCCTCATAAAAAAACTCTATTGAACTATATCATCCTAGAATATATGCCGACACAAAACTATATAAATAGTGGTCAGAAGGATATACTAAGCATTGTAAAAGAAAGTTAGATATGGGGAAAAATTGTGTTAGACTTAAATATTTAGATGAAATACCTTATGATTTTTACCAAACTATGTAAAAAAATAAGTGTTTAGGATTGGATTAAGACCTAAGGAAATAGTTTAAAGAACAAAGTGATAAACAAAAAAAACCTCACTTATTTGAGTGAGATTTTTTTTTAAATTGATAAATTATTTTAACCACCGAAATCGTCAAAACGAACGTTTTCATCAGGAATACCCCAATCGTCAGCCATCTTTAAAACAGCTTGATTCATAAGTGGTGGTCCACAGAAATATAATTCTATATCTTCTGGAGCTTCGTGTTTGGTCAGGTATTGATCAATAACAGCTTGGTGTACAAAACCAATAAAACCATCACCTTTCTTGTCATTTAAATCTTTCTTTGGTGTCCAATTATCTTCTTCTAGTGGCTCAGACAAAACAATTTCAAAATTAAAGTTTGAAAATTCTTTTTCTAGGCTATAAAAGTGATCTAGGTAGAATAACTCTCTTTTTGATCTACCGCCGTACCAATAACTTACTTTCCTACCTGTCTTCAAAGTTTTGAATAACTCATAAAGGTGTGAACGCATGGGCGCCATTCCTGCACCTCCACCAATATAAAGCATCTCAGCTTCAGAATTATTGATGAAAAATTCACCGTATGGACCTGAAATAGTAACCTTATCTCCAGCTTTTCTACTAAAGATGTAAGAAGAGGCTACCCCAGGATTTATGTCAGCCCATGCATTTTTTACTCTATCCCAAGGTGGTGTAGCAACACGAACATTTAACATTATACGTCTTCCTTCTGCAGGATATGAGGCCATAGAATATGCTCGAACAACTTCTTCATCATTCTTCATCTTCAGTGACCATAAACCGAATTTATCCCACTCCAATTTGAATTTTTCTGCCTCGTCATGTTCATCAGGGTGTGCCGTAATATCAATATCGGCATAATTGATTTCACAATCAGGAATTTCAATCTGTATGTATCCACCTGCCTCGTAAGGCATATCCTCTGGTATTTCTACAATAAACTCCTTAATAAAAGAAGCAACATTATAGTTAGAAACAACTGTGGCTTCCCATTTTTTTACACCAAATACTTCTTCAGGAATAGAAATTTCCATATCCTCTTTTACCTTAACTTGACATCCCAAACGATAATTGTCTGTAATTTCTTTTTTAGAGAAGTGTGGTTCTTCGGTGGGTAAGATACTACCACCACCATTATGTACTTGACATGTACACTGAATACAGGTGCCACCACCACCGCAAGCTGATGGTAAAAATATGCCCTCATTACTCAAAGTATTTAAAAGTGTAGAACCTCCATCTACTTCAATTTCTTTTTCTCCATTTATAGAGATTTTGACTTTTCCTGCAGGCATTAACTTTGATTTTACAAATAATAATACACTAACTAACGAAAAGATAACTGTAAGAAAGATAGCTACACTTGAGACTATTGTTGTTGTACTTAAACTTAAAATCATGTATTAAATTTTTATTGAATGTTTATAATTTTATACCCATGAAGCTCATAAACCCAATACCCATAAGACCTGTAATAATAAAAGTAATACCTAGACCTCTTAATGGAGCAGGTACATGTGAATATCGAATTTTTTCACGGATAGCGGCAATAGCTACAATAGCTAAAAACCAACCAATTCCAGACCCTAAACCAAATACTGTAGCTTCTGTAATACTGGTATATGCTCTTTCTTGCATAAATAATGATCCTCCAAGAATTGCACAATTAACAGCAATTAATGGTAAAAATATTCCAAGAGAACCATATAAGGCAGGAGAAATTTTTTCTACAATCATTTCTACCAATTGAACCATAGAAGCAATGATTGCGATAAACATTATAAAACTTAAAAAACTTAAGTCAACATCAATGAAAGAATCACCAATCCAAGAAAGTGCACCCGATTTTAGAATAAATTTTTCTAATAAAAAATTAATAGGTACAGTAAATCCTAAAACAAATATAACAGCAAAGCCCATACCAACCGATGTTTTTACTGTTTTAGATACTGCTAAATAGGAACACATTCCTAAAAAGTAAGCGAAAACCATGTTATCTATAAATATTGATTGAATAAATATATTTGCTAATTCTTCCATTGTTATATAAATATTAAGATTCGATTAGATCTCTATTTTTCATTCTTTGTATCCAAATAATAATACCCACAGTCACAAGAGCCATTGGAGGTAATATCATCATTCCATTGTTTTCATATCCAATTTCATAAAGCCCTAACTTTTCAATTACAGGGTACCCATATAAAGTTCCAGCACCTAAAAGTTCTCTAAAGAAAGCTACAACAATGAGTATCCACCCGTAACCAAAAGCATTGCCTAATCCATCAAGAAAAGATTTCCAAACACCATTACCCAAAGCAAAAGCTTCAAGACGACCCATAATTATACAATTGGTAATAATAAGCCCAACAAACACAGACAATTCCTTACTCACATCGTAAACGTATGCTTTGAGCACTTGATCAACTAAAATTACTAGAGCAGCAATCACGACTAATTGTACAATAATTCTAATTCTTGAGGGAATTAAATTTCTCA
>CAXFOQ010000033.1:0-12668 GCA_964004705.1 uncultured Flavobacteriales bacterium
GTTGTTGTTAATAGAGACGAATACCTTATTGTTCAAACACCTCAATGTTTTAGTAGTGAAGTATTATTAAAAGCCTACCAACAAGACTATTCGCCTTCATTTTGTGATGACGCTTCAGTTGTAGAAGCTATGGGGATAGAGATACAACTTATTCAAGGCAATAAAGAAAACATCAAAATCACAACACAAGAAGACTTAAAGAAAGCTCAAGTTTATATCAATTTAATATCAGAATAACTTTTTAACTTGACTATCTGCTGTTAACTTACCATCTACGATATGATTGATGTAATTGATGCCAGGTATTTTACCCTTTTGAAAAGTCCCTAAAGCATCAAGTCCAAGAAATTCAGCACCATTTTTACATGCCCATTCCATTAATAGCTCCAAAGAAACATGAGCTTGTATCGTTTTCATTTCTTCCAAAATAGACAGCGTATCGTTGGAGGCCAAACTATCTGTTCCAATCGTCATTTTAGCTTGAGCATCTATAAACTGTTTGTAATTAGGTAATTGATTTTCTATATATAAATTGGCTTTCGGGCAGGTACACCAATAAAGCTTATCGAAATTAGATATGGCTTCTGACATATCTTCTTCTTTGGTAAAGGTATTATGCACTAATAAAATAGGAGATTCTGGTAATAAAGGAAGGGTGCTTTGAAGTGCAGTCTTACCAGTGAACTTGAAAAAGTCTTTGGCAATAAGTTGTGACAACAATTGACCACTTCCCTTCAAAAACATTGTGTCTTCCTCAGGCGTTTCTTGACTGTGTATACTGATAATTTCTCCTTTATTATGATGTCTAATCTTTTCGAAAAGTGGTAAAGAAACGGAATAGTTTGCATGTGGTGTTAAGGAGTTTGGTGTGCTACACTCTTGGCTTAGTTTCAGCCCTCGTTCAAATACTTCTTCAGCTTTGTGGGGATTAGAGGCAAATAATTCGATGAAGGTATAATAGTGTATGGCGCTATTAGCTTTTGTAGAAAAAGAATCTGCTGTATTACTAATGTCTGCTACAGCCACTATACCATTATTATACATCTGGCTATCTGCTAATTTTAAGGCATCGTCTTTTCGTCGCCGACTAGCCTTTCTAATTTGACCTATGGAGTTAATAAAATGTGGTAATCCTATTTTTGAGGCTAACTCTCCCTGCAAGTGTGACAACTCTAAATGACAATGGGTATTTATAAATCCAGGGCAAAGAGCACCTTTAAAATATTCTAAATTAGCACTCTCTACCTGTTCCTTATTCTCAAGTATATTTACAATTTTACCCTCATCATCAACGACCAAAACGCCATCATAAATGGAGTTAGAAAAAGCTGTAAAAATGATATCTGATGTTAAATAGCGCATAGAGCGTACAAAGATACTATCTTTGTAAATTCTATGTCTTTTGATAAAAAAAATATACGCACACTTACCTTGAACGAACTTAAGGACTTTTTCAAAGAGAAAGATATGCCCACTTTTCGAGCCAAACAAGTATATGAATGGCTATGGAAAAAGTCGGTGTTTTCCTTTGAAGAGATGCGTAATGTTTCTAAAGAAACCATTCAATTATTAAATGAGCACTTTGTTATTTTACATGCCAAAATTACTGAATCACAAAGAAGTGCTGATCGAACTATAAAGTCTGCTTTTGGACTTTACGACAATAATAATGTTGAAGGAGTTTTAATTCCTACTAAAAGTAGAATGACAGCTTGTATATCTTCTCAAGTAGGGTGCAGTCTAACATGTAAATTTTGTGCTACGGGCAAATTAGATAGACTGAGGAATTTAAATGCTGATGAGATTTACGACCAAGTATTTATGCTAAATGAACAAGCCCTGAGCTATTACAATCAAAAGCTGAGCAATATTGTTTACATGGGTATGGGTGAGCCTCTGCTAAATTATAGAAATGTTCTAGAATCTATCGAAAAAATCACCTCGACAGACGGACTTGGTATGTCGCCCAAACGTATTACGGTTTCTACTGCAGGTATAGCAAAGCTGATAAAAAAGCTTGGAGACGATGAAGTCAAATTTAATCTGGCACTTTCCTTACACGCTGCTAATGATAAAAAACGTGACTATATCATGCCTATTAACGAACATAATTGCCTAGAAGCATTAAAAGAATCCGTTGTCTATTTTTATGAAAAAACAAAAACAAGAATAACCTACGAATATATCATTTTCAAGGACTTCAATGATGAAATTAGCGATGCCCAAGAGTTGGCTAGCTTTGCAAAAATTACGCCTTGTAAAATCAATATTATAGAATATAACCCTATTGACGATGGCGAATTTCAACAAGCGAAAAGAGAAAAGGTAGATGCTTTTGTCAACCTTCTAGAAAGCAAAAATCTCATTGTAAACGTTAGAAGAAGTCGTGGTAAAGACATCGATGCCGCTTGCGGACAACTTGCCAATAAACTCGTAAAATCCTAGTATCTTTGTACTTCTTCTAAAAACTACAGATGAACACCATAAAAGAGATTAAAAAACCCATTCAACAAGAAATGTTCTTGTTTGAAAAGAAGTTTAAAGAATCCTTAAATAGTAAGGTTCCTCTCTTAGATAAAATATTACACTATATCGTAAAACGTAAGGGCAAACAAATGCGTCCTATGTTTGTTTTTCTTAGTGGTAAACTTTTTGGTGAAATCAATGAAAGTAGTTTCAGAGCTGCCTCACTCATTGAACTTTTGCATACAGCTACATTGGTACACGACGACGTTATTGATGATGCCAACATGCGAAGAGGTTTTTTCTCTATTAATGCTCTTTGGAAAAATAAAATTGCAGTACTTGTTGGAGATTACCTCTTATCCAAAGGACTTCTAATGTCTTTAGAAAATGAAGAATACGATTTACTAAAAATTGTTTCTAAAGCAGTTAAAGAAATGAGTGAAGGAGAGCTTTTACAAATTGAAAAAGCTCGTAAACTTGACATCGAAGAAGACGTATATTTTGAAATTATAAGACAGAAAACAGCAACACTTATTGCCGCTTGTTGTGCTTGTGGTGCTGTCTCTGCCAAACAAGATCAAAAAACTGTCGAGCGAATGCGAAAATTTGGTGAGCTGATAGGTATCGCTTTTCAAATGAAAGATGACCTATTCGATTACTACAACGAAGATGTTATTGGAAAACCTACGGGCATTGATATTAAAGAGCAAAAGATGACCTTACCTCTTATTTATGCCTTAAGAAATTGCGATAGAAAACAAAAGAAGTTCATTATTCAAACTGTAAAAAATCACAACACCAATAGTGATCGAGTTTTAAAGGTATTAGAAATAGTTAAAAAAAGTGGTGGGATAAACTATACGGTTGAGAAAATGAAAACTTATAAAAAAGAAGCATTGAATTTGTTGAAAACTTTTGATGACAATCAAGGCCGAAAGTCTTTAGAACTTTTAGTAAATTTCGTCATCGAAAGAAAGAAATGATTCCAAAAGAAACCATAGATACTATTTTTGAAACAGCGCGTATAGAAGAGGTTGTTGGTGATTTTATTACTCTTAAAAAAAGAGGTGCAAATATGCTCGGAAATTGCCCGTTTCATGATGAAAAAACACCCTCTTTTACCGTTTCACCTACTAAAAATATTTACAAGTGTTTCGGTTGTGGTAAAGGTGGGCATGCCGTAAATTTTGTTATGGAAATTGATCAGCTATCCTATCCCGAAGCTCTCAAATATATCGCCAAAAAGTACAATATTGAAGTTCCAGAAGAGGAGCAAACTCCTGAGCAAATAGAAAAATCTAACTTAAGAGAAAGTTTGTTTATCGTTAATTCATTCGCTAATGATTACTTTCAAAATAGCTTACACAAAACTGTTGAAGGTAAAGCTGTAGGTTTAAGCTACTTCAAAGAAAGAGGTCTTTCGGAAGAAATGATAAATAAATTCCAGTTGGGCTACAATCCTAACAGTTGGGACGCTTTTACAAAGTCTGCTCTAGAATCATCCTATAAGCAAGAATTTTTAGAGAAAACAGGGCTTAGTATTTTCAAAGAAGATAAGGCTTTTGATAGGTTTAAAGGGCGAATTATTTTCCCTATTCATAGCATTTCAGGAAGAATACTCGGCTTTGGTGGACGAGCCTTAAAAAAAGATGAAAAGGCAAAATATCTCAACTCTCCAGAAAGTGAGATCTATCACAAAGGAAAAGTCTTATATGGTATGTACTTCTCAAAGTCTGCCATTGTCAAAAATGACAATTGCTTAATAGTTGAAGGCTATACAGACGTTATTTCTATGCATCAATCGGGCATTGAAAATGTAGTAGCATCATCTGGCACCGCTCTTGGCTCAGAACAACTAAAACTGATTGGTCGATACACTAAAAATATTACCCTTCTATTCGACTCTGATAACGCAGGAGTTAATGCAGCTACAAAAGCTATTGACCTAATACATATCGAAAGTATGACCGTCAAAGTAGCACTTTTACCAAAAGGAGAAGACCCCGATAGCTATGCCAAAAAATATGGAGGAGAAGGACTAACTCAATACATCAATCAGCAAGCTCAAGATTTCGTAGAGTTTAAAATTAACTTACTGGACGAAAAAAGTAAAAATGACCCTATCAAAAAAGTAAATCTCATTAGTGAAATTATGCAATCGATTGCTAAAATTCCTGATGGTATTACACGGGAAGTTTACATTGACAAATGTAGTAAGCTATTAGAAATTGGAAAACAAGAATTAGAAAATAAAGTATACGAACTAATTCATAAACGTAAAACTGCAAAAAAGGTACAAAGAGAAATTATCAAAAAAGTAGAGGATACTTCTGCCCCAACTATAAGCCATGTTAAATCAGAATTTCAAGAAAGAGATATTATTCGCTTTATGTTAAAATATGGTGATTATCAAATTAATCCCTCCGATAAACATGAAAAAAATACTGAAGAAGATAAAATATATGTCGTACAGTATATTTTGATTGAGTTTAAAGACGAAAATCTTTTTTCAAACCCTAATTACGCGTTAATCTTCAAAATATACGAAGAAGCTATAAGTCAAGGAACGCTGTTAACAGAAGAGTATTTTACTCAACACAAAGATCCAACTATTTCTCAAGTTGCTGTAGATATTATTAGCAATCAACATTCCATTAGTGAGAAATGGAAAAAACACGGGATTTATACAGAAACTGAAGAAATGCAGTTAAAAAAAGCGGTTGACACAGCTATTTACTCTCTTAAAATTGCCAAAATATCAGAACTCATAGAGACTAAAAACATAGAATTATCTAAGGCAGACAATGATGATATAAACCTACTTATTGAAATCAATAATATGTTGAAAATAAAACGAGAAATTTCTGAAAAACTTGGGAGGATTGTCTTAAGGTAAAGTGTTTTTCCTTATATCTCTAACTCTCAATTGTAGCTTAGAAGTCCCATTCCATTCATTTAATTCTAAAATAAAACATACATCAAAAGGTTGCTTGTCCTTAATAGTAGAAAAATAGTCAGACATACCAAAGCCTATCCCGTCCAATGTCTTAGAATTACTTGTATTAGTAATTGCTAATTTAAGGTGATTTTTATCTTGACCAATTAAACGTCCCGAACCATTATCAATAACTCCTTTTGTCATAAAAATAGGCCTGCTATTTGAGGGTCCAAAAGGAGCCATTTGTTCAATAATTCGATACGTTTTGATAGTAATATCTTGCATAGGCATTTCAAGGTCAATATTAATCTTTGGAATTTGCATCTCAGCAGTAATGGTAGTGCTAACCACTTCTTCAAAACGCTGAATAAAAGCCGTAAGATTTTCTTTTTTCAAGGTTAATCCTGCGGCATATTTATGACCTCCAAACTGCTCTATTAAATCGGAACAAGCGTCAATAGCATTATAAATATCAAAGCCACTTACAGAACGAGCTGAGCCCGTTAATTTACCATTACTTTCAGTTAAAACAATTGTGGGTCTATAATGTGTTTCTATTAGTCTTGAGGCTACTATACCAACCACACCTTTATGCCATTTTTCATTACAAACAACTGTTGAATTAGCACCTTGTACTATCATAGCTAAAGCCTCTCGTGTAATGCTTTTATCTAGCTCTTTTCGAGAAAAGTTATGGTTGTCAATATAATCTGCCTTTTCTTTAGCTATAGAAAAGTCCTGTTGTACAAGTAACTCAACAGCCTTATTGCCATGCTCTATTCTACCCGCCGCATTAATTCTTGGAGCTAAGCTAAATACAACATCTGTAATACTAAAGGAGTTTTTTCTACTAGCAACATCCATTAGAGCTTTTAATCCAATTCTTGGACTAGTATTTAGTTGTTGTAACCCATAAAAAGATAGCACTCGGTTTTCATCAATCATTGGAACAATATCAGCAGCTATACTAACCACTACTAAATCTAAAAGTGGCACTAAATCTTCAAAGGGTAAATTGTATTGTTGATGATAAGCTTGTGCTAATTTAAATCCTACACCACACCCACAAAGCTCTTTAAAAGGATAATCGCAATCGCTTCTTTTGGGGTCTAAAACAGCTACGGCTAATGGCAACGTATCTCCTGGCCTGTGATGGTCACAAATGATAAAATCAACGTCTTTATTTCTGGCGTAAGCCACTTTTTCAACAGCTTTAATTCCACAATCTAAGCATATAATTAATGAAAAATTATTTCTTTTAGCATAATCTATACCCTGATAAGAAACACCATAACCTTCATCGTATCTATCAGGAATGTAATATTCTACATGCTTACATTTTTCCTTTAAAAAAAGATACATCAATGAAACGGCAGTAGTTCCATCAACGTCATAATCTCCATAAACAAGTATCTTTTCATTACTGTTTATAGCTCTATGCAGGCGCTCCACAGCTTTATCCATATCCTTCATCAAAAAAGGATTGTAAAGGTCTGATAATTGTGGTCTGAAAAATTGTTTAGCTTCCTCAAAAGTTTCTATCCCTCTTTGAGCAAGTAAAGTCGCAACAAGTTCGGAAACTCCTAGACATTCTTGTAAAGCGAATACAATGTTCTTATCAGGCAAAGCTTTTAAAGTCCACAAATTTTGCATGTCACTTATTTAAAATATGAGTTTGAGTAAGTACAGAATGTTTGTGAATAAGCTCAAATAATTCGCCAACCATTTGAGGGTCCAAATTGGTATCATTCCCCCAATCCTTTCTAGATTTTAGTATTTCAAACCAACGCTCTATCTGTAAGATTGTGACTGCATTTTCTTTTTTATAGCGACCTATCTCTCTGACTATTTCGGTTCTTTGGGCTACAATATCGACCAACTTTTTATCAATAACATCAATTTCTGTACGCAAATTGTTGAGTAATGTTCTGAACTCATTATTAGCATTGGTGGAAGTTCTCAAAATTAAATTATCTAATAAAACGCCTAATTCTTTGGGCGTAATTTGTTGTTGTGCATCGCTTAATGCAGCGCTTGGATTGTAGTGAGTTTCAATCATGAGTCCGTCCATATTCAAGTCCATAGCTATCTGCGAAACTTCGCTTAACATTTGTGGTGCTCCAGAAATATGGCTAGGATCACAAATAATTGGGAGTTCAGGTAATAAACGCTTGAGTTTAATGGGGATTTCCCATTTTGGCTCGTTCCTAAATGCTGACTTTTCTAAAGTGAAAAAGCCACGATGGATAGCCGATAATTGACGTACACCAACTTGATTTAGTCGCTCTATGGCACCTATCCATAAGCTCAACTCTGGATGTAACGGGTTTTTAATCATGACCTTAACATCAACACCTCTTAAAACCTCTGCTATTTCTTGAACATAAAATGGATTAACTGTGGTCCTTGCTCCGAGCCACAATATGTCTATATCCGATTTTAAACATGCTTCCACATGCTGAGTATTGGCAACTTCTGTGGCTACTTTCAATGACGTTTCTTTCTTTACTAACTTTAACCATTCCAAAGCCTTTTGACCTACGCCATCGAATGAATTAGGACGTGTACGGGGCTTCCATACACCCGCCCTAAAAATAGTTGCTTTTTCTTCTAATCCTTTTGCAGTAGCCAATAGCTGCTCTTGACTTTCTGCACTACATGGCCCAGCAATAATAAGTGGTTTAGTAAACTCTTGTTTTTTTATCTCTATCATTTATTTTCCCTCTAATACTATCACAAATTCTCCTTTAGGTTTTTTGGTTTCAAAGTAAGCTAATACTTCCGTAAGACTTCCCCTAATTGTTTCTTCAAATTTCTTGCTAATTTCTCTAGAAACAGAAACATTTCTATCTTCTCCCATATATTCAACAAATTGCGCTAATGTTTTTTTAATCCTATATGGAGACTCATAAAATACCATCGTTTTAGTTTCTTCTGCTAAAACTTTTAAGAGAGTCTGTCTTCCTTTTTTCTGAGGTAAAAACCCCTCAAAAATAAACTTTTCACAAGGTAAACCAGAATTGACAAGCGCAGGAACAAAAGCTGTAGCTCCAGGTAAACAATCTACTTCAATATTGTTTTTAACACATTCCCTTACCAATAAAAAACCAGGGTCAGAGATAGCTGGAGTTCCAGCGTCTGTAATTAATGCAATGGTTTTCCCATCTAATAAAAGTTCAATCCATTTATCAATAGTTTTATGCTCATTATGCATATGAAATGAACGCATAGTAGTAGATATTTGGTAGTGTACCATTAATTTAGCGCTAGTGCGTGTATCTTCAGCTAAGATTAGGTCTACTTCTTCAAGAATACGAACTGCTCTGAAAGTAAAATCTTCTAGATTTCCGATAGGTGTGGGAACTACAAATAATTTTGCCATTACACAAATTTAAAAGAAAATAGGGTAAAATTTTGTTTCAGGTGTGATTAAGATGGCTGGAGCAGGGATTTTTATAAAATTTAACCAATGTTTAATACGCTTTGCCATCGGTGTATCCCAACGTTTGAGCATACGCTTTAAATCATAATCTAATGCAATATAAATTTCGTTATTGCCTCCAACTTTTGTGCCTCCAGGCGTTAGGTATTGAGTGTCATCTAAGCCAAAACCAACAGATAGCCCAACATATATGTTCCTGTCCTTTAGTGGATAAACAGTTAACCAGTAGGTTTGATTAACATAATCATCTTGATAGGCATGTGGATGTGGCGGTGCCCAAGGTTTTTGTTGCTCGCCAAGCTCCCAATAGTGATTACTTCTTTTGTAATAACTCATTTTGAAATCGATATATTTCATAGGCTTCCAGTACCTTTCTGCAATGGGTACTAATGCTCCAATAGAACCTGTTCCAAAATCCCAAAGGCTAAAACCCCAGTAAGGAGCATAAGCATCTTTCATCTCTATAGCTAATTGTATAAAAGAGCCCATAGCTGCTCCGCACCAATATGATTTCTTTTCATTCATACCTACCCATTTCATATTAGAATGAAAGAGATCTGCAACAAGTAAACCACCAAAAAAGTGTCCGCCTTTATCTATATTTTTAGCATATCTAAGGTCTGAACCATCGTCAAAATGAAAAGATCTAGACTGGTCGCTCCACCAAGAATTTTGAACATAAATGTAAGAGCCTGCTAATACAGATACTCCACTTGCTACAACAATACCAAATTTATATGTATTAATTTTAGATGTATCAATTTGAGAATAAGCACTAATACTGGTACTAAAAAAGAAAAGAATGACAAGAAAATAATTTCTCATAGTATTTGTAAATCAATGCTTACATTTGTTTACAAAGTTAATCGAATGTTTTTAGAAAAAAATAAAATTAGAAAAGGAAGCATTGAAATCATTTGTGGTTCTATGTTCTCAGGCAAAACAAAAGAATTGATTAGAAGAATTGAACGAGCTAAAATTGCTAAGCAGAATGTAATGATCTGCAAACCATCTATCGAAAACAGATACGACAAGGATAAAGTAGTTTCCCATGATATGAAAGCAATAGATTGTATAGCTGTTGGGGATGCAACTGATATTATCGAATTATGTAAGAATAAAGATGTAGTAGGTATTGATGAAGCACAATTTTTTAATAATAATCTAGTTGATGTGTGTAACCATTTGGCAAATAGGGGTGTTCGTATTATTATTGCTGGTTTAGACATGGATTATGAAGGTAATCCCTTTGAACCTATCCCACAATTGATGTCTATTGCAGAAGATGTAACTAAAGTTCGAGCTATTTGTATACAATGTGGCGATTTAGCTAATTACTCATATAGATTAGTAGATGAAGACAATCAAATACTACTAGGAGAAAAGAAAGAATACGAAGCCCGTTGCAGAATTTGTTTTAGTAAATAATGACAAATAATCACGAAACCATATTACATATCAACCTCACAACACTTGAGGCTAATTTTAACTTTCTCAAGAGTAAACTTCCAAATTCTGTAAAAACTATTGCCGTAGTTAAAGCTTTTGCTTACGGTTTGGGTGATATAGAAATATCAAAACACCTAGAAAAATTGGGCGTTGACGCTTTTTGGGTGGCAGACTTTGAGGAAGGTGTTCAATTACGAAAAGAAGGTATTAGCAAAGGGATTATTGTAGCTAATCCTGGTTACAAAAGTATAAATGCAATAATTAAATATCAATTAGAGCCTGTAATATTTAATAATAGACTTCTAGAGTTTTATGCCAATTGTAAAGAAAAGATTTCTATTCATTTAAAATTTAATACAGGCATGAATAGATATGGGTTTGAAGCAAATGACTTACAAAAAATCCTTTCCATACTTAAAAATAATCCTCAACTCAATGTGGAGAGTGTTTGTTCACATTTATCATCTTCAAATGATCCAAACAAAGATAATTTCAGTAAAGGACAAATTCAGCGATTTAAAGATATTTGTGAAAATCTAGAAAACCATCTTAAAATAAACATTCCATCTCATGTAATGAATAGTAATGGAGCTGTGCGTTTTATTACTGAATCCAACAACGAATGGGTTAGGTTAGGAATTGCTCTATTTGGGGGGTTAGAACATCCTAATTTGAAACAAATTTTCAGCTTAAAAAGTATAATCAGTCAAACAAGATTTATCAAAAAAGGTCAGAGCGTAGGATATCAAAACTCATTTGTAGCAGGTAAAGATATGCACATTGCAGTCATACCTGTTGGATATGCCGACGGACTTAATAGAAAATTAGGAAATCAAAAAGGACAAGTCTTCATCAATGATACTGCATGTCGTATAATTGGTGACATAAGTATGGATAGCTTCGTGGCCGACATCTCTGAAGTTTATGCTCAAGAAGGGCAAGAGGTTACTATTTTTAGTCCTAAATATAGTGTTTCTAAATTAGCAAACGATTTGGACACCATTCCGTACGAAATAATGGCAACTCTCAATCGAAGGATAAAACGTGTTTACTCTAATGAGTAAGCCGAAAAAATGAAAGACAGATAACAATATAAAACTGCTGTATTATGATTTTGCAAATAGGTGTCTGTCAACATAATAACCATAAAGACAGCAGGAAAAATCATCCGAAAATAGCCTTGATTTAGTGACTTATATGCCTTTAGCTGAAAAAAGAATATGGAAAATAAGACCATTAATCCCAGCAACCCAAGTTCAAACCAAATGAAAAGGTAATTATTATGAGGAGTTCTGTGAACCCCAGCAAGGATTTTAGTTGCATGCTCACTAATTGAAGAAAACTCCTTTACAAAACTTCCAGTGCCATAACCTGTTACAGGTTTTTCTTTTATTTTTTCATACGAATAACTAAAAAGATAATAGCGCGTATTTAAACTATTGAGCTTATTTTTTTCTAATTGCGAAAGTTGTACTCGAATACTGTCTATTCTGTTCTTAAAATGAGGAGATAAAAAATAAGCTGTTAAATTAATTAATACTAAAGATAAAATAGATATTAAAATAAGGCTTTTCTTTTGCCAAAAAGTAAGTATAGAAAAGGATATGAAAATAAGTATATAAGCAAGCTGTCCAGATCTACCATTTTCAGTATAAAGACTCAATAAAAATAAAATGGAAATAAAAATTAGTACTATTCTTAGCTTTTTATTAGAAAAGTTATTGTACAAAAGAAAAAAGGTGATAAGTAATGAAAAAGCTAAAAACACATTATGATCTGTGTAAGTCATAAAGGCCGGATAATGCCAATTTTTAGCAAAAAAAGGAGAGTATTTAAAAAGGTGATTCATCCATCCTAAATTTATCAAATTGGCAATGAAAGCAGATAGAGTTGTTGCTGAAAGAAATGCAAATAAAGAATATTTTATATCTTTTTGATTAAAGTTAAGAGTATATAAAATAGGTAGTAATAAAAGTAATGCACTTTTTTGAAATACCCATTCAGCAAATTGGTGATTAGTTCCCCAAAGCATACCTACAACATAAAGAAAAAGCAAAGCCAATAAAGAGAGCATCCAAGGGCTAGATTTAATCTTATTCCACTTTGATATAAACTGGCCGTCAAATAACCATAAAATAGCAAGAGAAAAAACGGCTAGGTCTGTTAAAAAAATTGATATAGGGGCAAAAAATGCTAATGTAATTAATGCTATTCCTTTAGGTTTCATTACTTTATGCTATCACCACGAAGGATAGCATCATAAAGCTCAATATTATCCAAAACTTCGATGGCTTTTGCTATTTCTTCATCATGCTTTATAGTTGTTTCAATTTTTCCTTTTTGATAGAAATATCGTGTTACTATTTCCATTTC
>CAXFOQ010000034.1:0-12631 GCA_964004705.1 uncultured Flavobacteriales bacterium
TTGTTTGTTTTGACTTGCAATGCTTGCAGCCGTATACTGTGGTATCATAAAACCAGAATTCAAACCAACATTAGGTGTCAAATATGGAGGTAAACCTCTTTGTCCTGAAACCAAAAGATATATTCTTCGTTCAGAAATACTACCTAGTTCAGACAATGCTATTGCCATATGATCCATAACCAATGCTAATGGCTGACCATGAAAATTACCTGCTGATATTACTTTACCCTCTTTAGCAAAGACATTTGGGTTATCAGTAACTGAATTGATTTCAGTAATAATAGTGTTTTTAGCATATTCTAAAGCATCTTTAGTTGCTCCATGTACTTGCGGTATACAACGAAAAGAGTATGGGTCTTGTACATTAACTTTTTTCTCTTTAATTAAATCGCTACCCTCTAGAAATTCTGAAATACTTTTAGCGGTCTTTAACTGGCCGCTGTGAGGACGTATAAGGTGAACTAATTCATTAAATGGCTCAATTCTACCATCAAATGCTTCTAAGGAAACAGAGCCAATTAAATCAGCTAAATAAGAAAGTTTATAAGCTTTGAAAAGACTATGTAGTGCGTATGCACTCATGAATTGTGTTCCATTCAATAATGCTAAACCTTCTTTTGAGTTTAAAAAGATAGGATTCCAATTCAATTCTTTCAGAACTTGGTCTGATTTTACTTTCTTACCTTTATAATATACTTCACCCAAACCAAGTAGTGGTAAAGAAAGATGGGCTAAAGGAGCTAAGTCGCCAGAAGCTCCAAGAGAACCCTGCTGATATACAACTGGTAAAATGTCTTCATTATAAAAGTCAATAAGTCTATTGACCGTTTGTAGCTGAACTCCTGAAAAACCATATGACAAAGACTGAATTTTTAAAAAAAGCATAAGTTTTACAATGTGCGAGGGAACTTCTTCACCAAAACCACAAGCGTGAGAAATGACTAAATTTAATTGTATTTCTTCTATTTTCTCTTTAGAAATAAACTCGTTACACAAGGAGCCAAATCCAGTATTGACCCCATAAATCGGGATATTAAAATCAGATTGTTTATCTAAAAAAGAACGACAATCTAAAATTCGTTTAATAGAACTTTTTGATAATTCTATTTTGTGTTGTTCATGAACAATTTCATGCAATTTTTCAATAGTCAAGTATTTTTTATCAATCTTATGCATAACAAAAAGTGATTTTTAATCTTCCAAACAGTATTGCTGTAATTTTTTGACAGATAAATTATATCCGGCAACTACTTTATGAGCTTTGTGATAAAAGCCTTCTCTTTCTCTTAATGTTTTATAAACATAGTCAAGTAATACTTCACCTTCCATACCATCAATTAAAGGTCTATACAATTCTGATAATTTTAATCGAGGAATAAGAGCCTTAGGATGCATGTTTATATAAACAGTTAGACCATACTCATTCATTTGATCCATGTTATCAAAGAAACAAGGAGTCCCGCCTCCTGATGATATAACTACATTTTCAGTATCTATAATTCTATGAAGATAAACTCTTTCTAGTTTTCTAAAATAGTCTTCCCCATCATCAGCAAAAATCTCTTTTATAGTTCTACCCTCCTGCTCTTCAATATAATTATCAAGATCAATAAAATCATAATTGAGGTTAATTGCAAGTTTTTTTCCAAGAGTGCTTTTTCCGCAACCCATATAGCCGACTAAAAAGATGGTCATTATAAATTTAATTTAGAATTAGATAAGATTAAAAAGGTGAATTAGGCTCTTTCTTTAAATAATTGTACACTAATCGATCTATTACACTTGGAATAAGTTTATTCAAAAATACTGTAAGTTTTCCGTTAATTGTTAAGACTAATGAATTTTGTCTATTAATAACTGCCTTATAAATATATTCTGCGACTTTTTCGGCGGTCATCATTTTACTTTCATCTCTGGGGCTTTCTCTCTGAACTTCTCCGTCTTTAGATAAAGCTGTATTTCGAATATTAGAAGCTGTAAAACCAGGACAAGCAATAAGGACATGTAAGCCTTTCTTTAAATTTTCAATACGTAAAGATTCCAAAAATCCTTGCATTGCAAACTTAGAAGCTGAATAGGCAGTTCTAGCAGGCAAACCTTTGAATCCTGCTATGGAAGAAACCCCAACAATAGAACCTTTTGATTTTAAAATAAAAGGTAGGGCATATTTAGTGCAAAATACAGTTCCAAAAAAATTTATATCCATAACTTTTTTCATAACTGATAAATCCATTTCTTCAAGGGTTGCTCGCATAGATATACCTGCATTATTAATAAGAACATCAATTACTTTATACTTGTTAATAGTTTCTGAGATTAGATTTTGGCAATCTTCTTCATTACTAACATCAGCTCGAACAGTAAGAATTTCATAACCAGCTATCATCATTTCCTTACCTATAGCTTTTAGTTTTTCCTCACTTCTAGCAGCTAAAACAACTTTACTACCATTCTTAGCAAAATGCCAAGCACAAGCTTTACCAATTCCAGAAGATGCACCACTAATGACAACAACTTTGTTTTTCATTTAAATTTCAGCTTAATTTGCTATTACAAATAAACGGAATTTAAATGACAATTATTGAAGTAAAAACATCTGCTCATATAAAAACTTTTCATCAAATTCCTTTTGAGATTTATAAAAACGATTCTAACTGGATACCTCACATCAAACAAGATGTGGAAAAAGTTTTCACCAAAAAGGAAAATAAATTTTTTAGAAATGGTGAGGCAATTAGGTGGATATTGAAAAATGACGATAATATTTTTATAGGTCGTATTTCTGCTTTTATAAATAGAAGAAAAGCATATTCAGAAAAACAACCTACAGGAGGAATAGGTTTTTTTGAATGTATAGATGACCTTGAAGCCTCTTCTCTATTGTTTGAAACCGCCAAAAAGTGGCTAGAAGATAGAGAAATGCAGGCCATGGATGGACCTATAAATTTTGGAGAAAGAGATAGATATTGGGGACTATTAGTTGAAGGCTTTGAAAATAGACCAATCTATGCTAATCCTTATCAGCCACCTTATTATCAAAAATTATTTGAAAATTACGGATTTTTAACTTATTTCGAACAATTCATGTATTGTCGAAATATCAGTGATGATATTCCTACTAAATATAAAGAACGATCTGATAGAATTCTAAAAGATAAAGGATATACGTTCAGACATCTGGAAACTAAGAATATGTTTAACTATGCTGAAGATTTTAGAACTGTCTATAATAAAGCTTGGAAAACACATAGTAACTTTAAAGGAATGCCAGCTTCTCAAGCTCGTTCTATAATGCTTAAAATGAAACCAATTATGGATGAAAAACTTATTTGGTTTGCCTATTACAATGATGAACCAATAGCTTTTTTCATCGCATTACCTGAGATAAATCAAATTTTCCAACACATTAATGGTAACTTGAACTGGCTTGGAAAACTGAAATTTTTATATCATAAATTGAAGGGAAGTTGTAATAATGTATTTGGCATTGCATTTGGTGTAGCACCTGACTTTCAAAGGAAGGGTTTAGAAGGTGCTCTTATTATGGCTGTTAAAAATCAGTTTGAGAATGAAAGTAATCACTATAAACAACTAATTATCACATGGATTGGCGATTTTAATCCTAAAATGATGAAGATTGTTCATAATCTGGGTACGGAAAAATATATGACACTAAGAACCTATCGAAAACTATTTGACGAAAATGCTGATTTTGAGCGTTGTAAAACAATTTAAAAAGTAACAAAAATTTAATTTTATTTTATTGCTGATTGAAATAATGCAATTATATTTGCAGACTCAAAAATTGAAACAGACCTGGTAGCTCAGTTGGTAGAGCATCTCCCTTTTAAGGAGAGGGTCCTGGGTTCGAGCCCCAGCCAGGTCACAAAACCCGTTAATTCGGGTTTTTTTGTACCGCCCAGATGGTGGAATTGGTAGACACGCAGTCTTGAGGGGGCTGTGCTCTTATGAGCGTATGGGTTCAAATCCCATTCTGGGCACAATAAAAAAAATCCATGTAGATCTTAAGCTTTTTTTTGTTGGAGTTTTATAAAATTATCGTTTTCAAAATTCAAGTTTACAAGTTATGAAAGAGCTGTATAATAGTTAGTTTTTATTTTTATTTATCCTTTAAATCAATTTTAACTAGTGTGGTGCTTAAGTAAATTTAATAATAATTTTAACAATAATTAATACTTTATATAAAAATTATATAATATTGATTTTAAGTGTTTTATATTTATATTTTGACATTTTGTCAGTACAGATTTTATTAAACAACAAGAATATTTTAAGAACTTGGCTTACAAAGAATTTTGTAACTTTGTCATATGAGAATTGATATACTTACAATACATACCAAATTGTTAAAAAGCCCTTTCGAGCACTCAATTTTGCAACGAGCTATTGACAGAAAAATAGTCGACATAAGGCTTCATGACATACGCTCCTACTCTTCGGACAAACACAAAAAAGTAGATGATTATCAATTTGGAGGAGGTGCAGGAATGGTTATGTGCATACAACCCATAGCTAACTGCATTGATCAGTTACAATCAGAACGTAAATATGATGCGGTAGTATATATGACGCCTGATGGCGAGCGATTAAACCAATCTATTGCTAACCACTACTCTACTTTTGAAAACATAATTATACTCTGCGGACATTACAAGGGTATTGATCAACGTGTAAGAGACCACTACATAACACACGAAATATCCATTGGTGATTTTGTATTGACCGGTGGTGAATTAGCCGCTGCTATGTTTTGCGACAGTATTATCAGACTTATTCCCGGTGTAATTTCTGATGAAACATCTGCATTAACAGACTCTTTTCAAGATAATTTACTAGCCCCTCCTGTATACACACGACCTGCTGAATATAAAAATTTGAAAGTTCCAGAAATTTTATTGTCGGGCAACTTTGCTAAGATAAACGAGTGGAGACACGAACAATCTATAGAAAGAACTAAAAAAAGAAGACCTGACCTATTAGATTTTTAAGTGTTTTTTTTCTTTTGATTCTTGAGCGTTATTTAAAATTATATCGTAATATTGCAAACCTTTTTATTAGGTGAAATTTATAACTTTACTACAATGGAACAAATTAACTACGTAGAAAACGAATTATTGAAAAGTAGTGACCATCCATCTTTCAGTGCTGGTGACACAGTAACTGTACACTACAAAATCAAAGAAGGTGGCAAAGAAAGAACTCAGCTTTTTAAAGGCGTAGTAATACAGAGGAAAGGAAAAAGCACTACAGAAACATTTACGGTTCGTAAAATTTCAAGCGGTGTTGGTGTAGAAAGAATTTTCCCAGTATTATCACCTGCAGTAGAAAAAATTGAAGTAAATAAAGAGGGTTCTGTAAGAAGAGCTCGTATTTATTATCTCAGAGGATTAACAGGTAAAAAAGCTAGAATTAAGGAAAAGAGAGGCTAATTTCTAGACATTCAAAATATTAAACCTACACAATTGTGTAGGTTTTTTTTTATCTATTTTTCAGTAATGTAGAACTCTGTTCTCCTATTAGTTGCCTTTCCTTCTTGCGTGTCATTTGCAACTAAAGGTTTTGACTCTCCAAAACCTTTGTAAGACAGGCGATTAGTGTCAACACCTATTGATATTAGATAATCATGAACTTCTTTTGCTCTTTTTGTAGAAAGTTCAAGATTAGAAGTGTTATCTCCGACATCATCAGTATGACCATGAATGGCGACACTAACGCTTGGATTCAAGTCCATGAACTCCGTAAAACTACTAAGTACGTTTTTGGCTTGTTGATTTAATTCGTAAGCATCTGTATTAAAATAAATATTATTTATGCGAAAGGATTTACCTTCTTCAATAGCTTGCATTTCAAAATCTAAGTCTGCTGGCTTTCGAAAATAGCTGTCATTTGAAGAAATATACTGAGAATTAAAAGCATAATCTTTACTC
Source organism: uncultured Flavobacteriales bacterium (assembly GCA_964004705.1). GTDB lineage: Bacteria > Bacteroidota > Bacteroidia > Flavobacteriales > UBA7312 > UBA8444. The sequence continues at coordinate 5,949 of CAXFOQ010000034.1, forward strand.
TTAACTGTCACCATTACATCTTCATCTTCTTGGATATTAACTACACCTACATACTGACCACTCTCTTGATTAACTTCAATACGAGTAACTTTCTTTGACTTCATTGACTTTACCTCAACAACAGCATCAAACAATAATTCGCCTTGTTCAGCTTTAACATCTCCTTTTATGAAAAGTACTTTTTCAGGTCTTGCGGCTCTGTATAATGGAAATTCATATAAATCCCAACCGCCAATGCCAGACAGCTTATTTGACGAGAAATAAGCTGTTTTACCATCGGTACTTACAAAAAATGCTAAATCGTCATTTTCACTATTTATTGGATAGCCAATATTTACTGGATTTACCCAATTACCTGAAGAATCTTTTTTACAATAAAATATATCTAGTCCTCCCAATCCTAAATGCGTATCAGAAGAAAAATACAAGGTTTCACTATCTGGGTGTAAAAAAGGTGATTTTTCATTACCTTCCGTATTAACATTAAGGGATTTTAAGTTGCCCCAATTACCATTTTCATCTCTGTTGACACTATACAAATCCGAACCGCCGAGCCCTCCTTCTCTAATACTACTAAAAATAAGCGTATTTCCATCGGAAGAAATAGTAGGTTGGGACTCCCAACTATCGCCTTTATTAATAGGGTATTTTAATCGCTTTAGTTCCGACCAATCCTCATATTTTTTATTCGTATAATAAATATCACAATTTTTATAACCATTTTCATCAGCACAAATAGTAAAAAATAACTCTCTATTATCAATTGACAAACTAGGTCCTCCCTCATTTAGCCGCATATTGAAGGGATATGGCATTGTTTTTCCTTTATCGAATTGACCATCTTTCATTACTGAGACTGTAAACTCCTCTACTGTTTCAGGTCTTAGCATACCTATTTTTTGTTTAGTACTTCTTCGTGTGTAATAAGCAAATTCATTGTCTGGGGATAATGCTGATAGATATTCGTCATTTGCTGTACTAACACCTTTGACAGCTTTTGGAGCAAAAGGCACAGGGTTTGAATACATATCGTCGTAAAACTCAGCGATTTTAATTTTCTGCCTGGCCATAGCCTTATTTTCTTCAGGTAAAGAAAGAAACTCTAAATAGCTATTTAAATATTTTTTGGCTTGTTTGAATGACTTATCTTCCATCTCTGCACTTGCCAAAAACCAATATACTAAGGGTGAATGCATTGGACATACTTCAATAGTTTTTTCGTAGTAAAACTTCGCATTATCCATATCCTTTTTAAGTTCATATATCCTACCCATTAAAAAATAGGCATTAGGGTAATTGGATTGAATTTCTAAAGCTTTCTTAATATTATAAATAGATTCTGAATAGCGGAGACCGTCAGCTAATCGTTTGGCCTTGTTATAATGCTTTTTTGCAGTCGCATCAACATCAAGATTACAATTATCTTGAGCTAATAGAGTAAAATTGAAACACAAAAATATGTAAAGTAGTACTCTCATTAGCTCATTAATTCTTTATCCGTTACATATTTTAATTGCCCCTCAGTAGCCGCAACTACAGTAGCTACAGTAGCATCGCCAGTAACATTTACCACCGTTCTTAGCATATCTAATAACCTATCTACAGCAAAAATAAGTGCTATTCCCTCAGGATCAATACCAATAGAACTTAGCACTATAACTAGCATAACCATTCCAGCACCCGGGACTGCCGCTGCACCAATAGAGGCTAAAGTAGAGGTTAAAACTATAGTGAGTTGTTGGCTTAAATCTAAATCATAGCCAAAGGCCTGAGCAATAAACACAGCCGCTACAGCTTGATACAAAGAAGTTCCGTCCATATTTATAGTAGCCCCTAATGGCAAAACAAAAGATGATACTTCTTCAGAAACACCGAGATGGTCTTCACATCTTTCCATAGTAACAGGTAATGTTGCTGCACTTGAGCTGGTAGAAAATGCTAACATCTGTGCAGGAGCAATACCCTTGAAAAAATCAAAATATTTAAACTTAGTAAAGGATTTTAAAATAAAAGGATAAACGACCATTATCATTAGAAGCAGTCCAATAACAACACTTAATGAATAAATACCTAAAGCTTGGAAAAGCTCGGCAGAACCTCCAAAATCAACAACTAAGCCTCCTAGTAATGCAAATACACCATAAGGGGCAGTTAACATTATTAAATCCACTATTTGCAAAATAATATCATTAACACCATCAAAGAAACCTTTGACAACAGAAGTCTTTTCTTTGGGTAGCATTACCATAGCAATGCCAAATAAAATAGCAAAGAAAATGACTTGAAGCATATTCTTATTGTTGCCTGTTGCTTGAATAAAATTGCTAGGTACCATATCAACAATAAATTGTAGAGGGCCATCTTCTTTAACATCTTTAGCAGATGCTATTTTACTAGCAGCATTTGAAGCATATTGTTCTTTCAGCTCCATTCTTTTTTCTTCAGAAAAGGATGTACCAGGTTGAATAATGTTAACCAATAATAAACCAAAAGTCACCGCCACTACAGTTGTAAAAAGGTATATACCAATGGTTTTACCTCCTATTCTAGAAAGTTTAGAAATATCACTCAAGCTACTAACCCCTTTTATAAGCGAAGCAAAGACTAATGGAACAGCTATTAGTTTTAATAAATTTATGAAGATTTTACCCCATGGCTTTATCCAGTCGTTAGTAAAATCTACCCAACCCATTTTACTAGCTATAAGTCCGTAGAGCACTCCCAGAACCATTCCTATAATTATCTTCCAATGCAAAGCGAGCTTTCTCATCTTTAAAGTTTTGAATTTTTATTTAGTAAATACATGTCGGCGAGAACCAATGCTGTCATAGCCTCAACAACAGGGACTGCTCGAGGTAATACGCAAGGATCATGACGACCTTTTCCCTTCAAGATAAGCTCTTGCCCACTTCCATCAATACTTCTTTGCTCTTTCATCAAAGTAGAAACTGGTTTAAAAGCTACTCTAAAGTAAATATCCATACCATTACTTATACCTCCTTGTATTCCTCCAGAAAGATTGCTTTGGGTTGTTCCATCAGAATTAAAAATATCATTGTGCTGACTGCCCCTCATTTCAGTAGAACAAAAACCACTACCAAACTCTATTCCTTTGACAGCGTTTATGGATAAAAGTGCTTTTCCTAAACTAGCGTGTAGCTTATCAAAAATTGGTTCACCCAACCCTTGTGGAACATTTTGAACTACTCCAGTAATAATACCACCAATAGTATCGCCATCGTTTTTAACTTCCTCTATCAAGGCCATCATTTTATCTGCCGTAGCTGAATCAGGGCAACGCACACTATTACTTTCAATGTGTGAGAAATCCAATTCTTGATAAGGTTTATCAATAGAAATTGCCCCTAATGACGAAACAAAAGCATTAATATTTACATCTGATAGTAATTGCTTAGCAATTGCACCAGCAACCACCCAATTGGCAGTTTCTCTAGCCGAAGAACGGCCGCCACCTCTATAATCTCTAAAACCGTATTTCTTGGTATAACTAAAGTCGGAATGGGAAGGTCTAAAAGCGTCTTTTAAATGACTATAGTCTTGAGATTTAGAATCTTTATTTGGAATAGTAAATCCTATAGGTGCTCCTGTTGTTTTACCTTCAAAAATTCCAGAGTGAAACTGAACAATATCACTTTCTTTTCTCTGAGTAGTAATGGAAGATTGACCAGGTTTTCTTCTATCCAATTCAGATTGGATACGTTCTAAATCTAATGATAATCCAGCAGGACAACCGTCAATTATTCCACCTATAGCAGCACCATGAGATTCTCCAAATGTAGTTAAACGAAACAGCTTTCCTATTGAATTCATACCCCACAAATATAAGCAAATATCAAGGAGCATTTTATGGGCTATTTTTTCTATTTTCGCTAAGATTTAATCATTTCTAATGAAAACAGTAATAAAAAACATTTCTGAGCTCGTTCAGGTTGAACACCAAATCAGAAAGTGGGTCAGCGGCTCTGAAATGAGTAAAATTGACACCATAAAAGACGGATTCATAGAAATTCAAGACGGAGTTATTACTGCTTTTGGCAGTATGGACCAATGGACAGGTATTGACGACTGGAACAATACCGAAATTATTGATGCTAACGGAGGAATGGTATTCCCTTCCTATTGTGATAGCCATACGCATTTAGTTTTTGCAGGAAATAGAGAAAACGAATGGGAGCAGCGAATAAGAGGCGCTAGTTATGAAGACATTGCAAAAAATGGTGGTGGCATTTTGAACTCCGCCAAAAAACTACAAGAAACTTCTGAAGACGAACTGCTAGAAAAAGCGTTAAAGCGTGCTAAGGAAGTTATGAAAATGGGTACTGGTGCTATCGAAATTAAAAGCGGTTATGGACTAACAACAGAAGCTGAACTAAAAATGCTTAGAGTGATAAAAAGATTAAAAGAAATCTCTCCTCTAACTATCAAAGCCACATTTCTAGGAGCACATGCTATCCCTCAAGAATACAAGACTAATAAATCGGCTTATTTAGATCTAGTCATTCATGAAATGCTACCTCAAATTGCACAAGAAAAGCTAGCAGAGTATATCGATATATTTTGTGAAGAAGGTTATTTTTCTGTAAAAGATACTGAAAGACTTCTTGAGGCTGCCCAATCCTATGGATTAATACCTAAAACTCACGTCAATCAGTTCACAATACAGGGCGGCGTAAAGGCAAGTGTCAAATACAAAGCCTTATCTGTTGATCACTTAGAAATAATGAACGAGGAGGATATAGATGTATTAAAAGGGAGCGAGTGTATGCCAACTTTATTACCATCATGTTCGTTCTTTTTAGGCATACCCTACGGACCTGCCAAGAAATTGATAGAAAATAACTTGCCAGTGGCTCTAGCTACTGACTATAATCCCGGATCTAGCCCAAGTGGAAATATGAATTTCGTAGCTTCACTAGGCTGTATTAGAATGGGGATGACACCAGAAGAAGTCATTAATGCTACTACAATTAATACTGCTTACGCAATGGGACTGAGTCAAGAACTGGGAAGTATTGCTGTTGGTAAGAAAGCTAATTTATTCATAACAAAACCAATAACATCTTATGCTTTTATTCCCTATTCTTTTGGACATCAGTATATAGATAAAATAATCATTAACGGAAAAATACAATCCTAAAATAATGAAAAGACAACTCTTAGAATGTGTTCCAAACATCTCAGAAGGTAGAGATATCAAAAAAATTCAAGAAATCGCTAATATAGTTGAAACTATTGAGGGTGTAAAACTGCTAAATGTAGATCCAGGAAAAGCTACTAACAGAACCGTAATAACCTTTGTAGGAGAACCTCAACAGGTCATTGACGCTGCATTTTTATTGATACAAAAGGCACAAAATCTCATTGATATGAGCAAACATATTGGAGAACACCCCAGAATGGGCGCTACCGATGTTTGCCCTTTAGTCCCTATAGCAGAAATTACAATGGAAGAAACTGCACAGTGGGCTCATAAACTCGCTGAAAGAGTTGGCAATGAACTGAATATACCTATTTATTGTTATGAAAGTGCCGCTAAAGAAGAAAAAAGAAAAAATTTAGCCAATTGTCGTTCAGGGGAATACGAAGGATTAAAGCAAAAATTAGTTGACCCTAGTTGGAAACCTGACTTTGGTCCTAACGAATTCAACGACTCTGTTTCCAAATCTGGAGCAACTGCTATTTCAGCAAGAGACTTCTTAGTCGCTTATAACATAAACCTCAATACCACCTCTACTAGACGTGCAAATGCTGTAGCTTTTGACATCAGAGAAGCTGGAAGACTAAAAAGAGAAGGCGATTCTTTAGCAGGAAAAATATTAAGAGATGAAAATGGAGAACCATTACGACAGCCTGGATTGTTTAAGCACGTCAAAGGCATCGGTTGGTATATTGAAGAATATGGCGTAGCACAAATTTCCTACAACCTAACCAACATTAATGTATCTCCACTTCATGAAGTTTTTGATAAAACATGCGAACGTGCTCAAGCCAGAGGACTTCGTGTTACTGGCTCAGAATTGGTTGGGCTGGTTCCCAGAAAAGTACTTATTGACGCTGGGGTTCACTTTTTAAAAAAGCAAGAACGTTCTATCGGAATTTCAGAACAAGAAATCATGAAAATTGCAGTTAAAACACTTGGTCTAGATGAGTTGTCGCCCTTTATTCTAGAAGAAAGGGTTATAGAATATATGCTCGATGATAAAACGACTAAGCGTTTGATTGATATGAATCTTAGTGAATTTACTAACGAAACTTGTAGTGAAAGTCCTGCACCTGGAGGAGGCTCTATTTCTGCTTATTGTGGAGCTATGGGTGCTGCACTAGGCACTATGGTTGCCAACCTTTCCGCTCATAAAAGAGGTTGGGATGATAAATGGGAAGAATTTTCAAATTGGGCAGAAAAAGGAATTGCTTTTCAAAACGAACTATTGAGACTAGTTGATGAAGACACCAACGCCTTCAACAAAATAATGGAAGCCTTCAGACTTCCCAAGGATAGTGAAGAGGAAAAAACACTGAGAAATGATGCTATTCAACAGGCCACTAAATTTGCTATAACTACTCCTTATAGAGTTATGCAAACAGCCTATGACTCTATGCAAGTGATGAAAGCTATGGCCGAATATGGAAACCCCAACTCAGTGACAGACGCAGCCGTTGGC
>CAXFOQ010000035.1:0-12344 GCA_964004705.1 uncultured Flavobacteriales bacterium
ATGATTATTCGTGGATACCTTCAAGTATTTCTGGGAATTCAGATATTTATTACCCCACTTCATCATCAGAAGATATGATTTTTCTTACAGTGACTGGAGAGGGTGGATGTACAAGTTCTGATTCTCTTGAAATAGTTGTAAATGAATTACCTATTATCGACTTAACTATTGACAATACAGAAATTTGTTTAGGTGAATCTGTTATTATAAATACTAATTCTGGTTATAATAATTATGATTGGACACCTTCTGAAATATCTTCTAGTACAGATATCTATGTGCCTACATCTTTGTTGGATAATCAAATTTCCGTAACAGTTACCTCAGACTTTGGTTGTTCATCTACAGAAACCATTGATTTTACGATATATGATTTGCCAACTATCAACCTTTCCATTGATGATACGGATATATGTATGGGAGAATCTTTAGTTGTTAGTGCTAATGCAGGCTATAATGATTATTCGTGGATACCTTCAAGTATTTCTGGGAATTCAGATATTTATTACCCAACTTCATCATCAGAAGATATGATATTTCTAACTGTTACTGGAGAAGGTGGTTGTGTAAGTTCTGATTCGTTAGCAATACAAGTTTTTGATTTACCTATTGTAAACTTGAGCGTTGATAATTCAGAAATCTGTATTGGAGAAACGATAAGTCTAAACACTACCTCAGGATATATTAACTACGACTGGATGCCTTCAATCATATCTTCTAATTCAGATGCTTACACTCCCACATCTTTATTAGATAATCAAATTTCAGTAACGATTACAGCGGATGGTGGTTGTACTTCATCGGACTCTTTGGAGCTAACAATTTTTGATTTACCAATTGTTGAAGTTTCACTCTCTGACAGTGTGATTTGTTTAGGTGAGTCTATAGCTGTTAATTTCACATCCGGATATGTGAATTACGATTGGACACCAGCTATTTTAAATTCTACAAATCAGATAACACCTGAATTAACAGAAACTAATTATTTGTTAGAAGTAACGGATATCAACGGTTGTAAATCTACTGATGATGCCAATCTTGTAATTAATCAGTCAACACCAATTGACTTAACAGTTAATGGAAATAACACGACTACAATTTGTATTGGAGAAGAAATAGACTTATTTGCTTCTTTAGGTTTTGATTCATATACATGGTCAATTCCTAATATATTATCCAACCAAACAACTTATGTGCCTTCTGACCTAAGTGATAATCAATTCTCAGTAATAGGTACCAACCAATTTGGCTGTAAGTCAATGTCTGCCTTAAACATTACTATCAACAGCATTCCAACTCCGAGTTTAATATCTGTATTTTCTGATAGTGCACAGACAATACCTCAAAGTATAAACCTTTGTGCAGGTGTTTCAGATATTAAATTTTCATCTAATATTAGTAGTCCTAGTAATCCTGTAGAATGGATTTTTGTTGATGGTAATGGCGCCATAATAGAAAATGGTCAAAATACTTCAGAATTGGCAGTTTCATTTCCAATTATTGAAGATTATATTTTAGAATTCAGAGAGTATGGTTCTCAAAATTGCTTTACTCCTCAACAAATTGAAATAAAAGTAAATCCTAACCCTATTCTTGACGTTAGCTATATGGAAGATTGTTATAAGGATTCTGTATTTTTTACTAATCACTCTATTATTGATACAACGATTCAAAGCGTCTTATGGTCAGTAGATGGCTATAGTTTTAATAGTTATAACTTATCCTATCCGCTAGATAATAATAGTAAAGTTTTTGAGCTTAGTATTATTGATATATTAAATTGTTCTTCTTCATTATCCACAACCTTTGTTCCTTCAGATCGTCCTTATGTTAATTTTTATCATGAGCCAGAGAGAGTTACAATTTTAAACCCTGAGGTTTCTTTCATAAACCTATCTTCGAATGACGATAATATTTTATGGGATTTTGGTGATAATCATTCATCAGATGAATGGGAACCAATACATACATACGATTCTTTAGGTTGGTTTGAGGTTATTTTAAAAGTTCAAAATAATGAAGGTTGTGCTGATTCTATTGCTAAACAATTACTAGTTGAAAATAACCTCATTTATTATTTCCCAAGTTCATTTACACCAGATGGTGATGGATTAAATGACGAATTTGGAGTGAGTGGATTTAGAATTGATAAAATTCAAAATTACCAATTCCAAATTACCAACAGATGGGGAGAAATTGTCTTTTATTCTGAGGATGTTAACGCAAAATGGGATGGTAAAACATCTCAAGGTAATGACGCTATGCCTGGTAGTTACCTTTGGTCAGTTCGTGTAGTTGATGAACTAGGAAAGGTGACTAGAAAATTTGGAGATTTCACTTTGTTGAGGTAGTCAAAAATTTCTTTGAAACATATTTAGTACATTTACGTATAAAAGATTTGTTTTTGTTTTAAACTATTTACAATGCTTTTTAACCCCTAACTAGTTGGTATGAGATATTTATTTGTCATAACTTTTATTTGCTTATACACATGTTCTATCGCTCAATGCGTTGTGGAGGAATCGTATACCTTAAGTCCACAAGGGCCTTATGATATTGGTGATGTTGTGACAGTAGATTATACTTTAAATAATTTTTATCAACTTAATATCAATTGGGTAATCGCTTTTCAAATTAATCTTGGAAATGGTTGGACTAATCTTAGTCCTATGTCAACGCCGATTAATACAAATATCAATAATTATTATGGATCAGGATATTGGATTTGGGACTTAGAAAATACATTCCCAAGTGGACTAGAATTTGGCCCTGGTTTCAGATTTATAAACACAACTGGACTTCCTGACTGGGGATCTTCATCTACTGGTCCATTATCTTTTTCTTTTCAAGCTACTGTTGCTGAATCTTGTGTTCCAGAAGATCTTTTTATTAGTATTAATGTGTATGGAGATTGTCAAACTGGAGGTTGGAATAACGGAGATTGTTGCTCTGACACAGCGCTTGTAAACTTTAACGATTCCCTTTTTATTTATTCAAATTTAAATTCTGGATCTGATACGAATATTATATATTGTCAAGAATTTGATGAGTTTAATTTATTTGATTTTTTAGGTGATGATGTTCAAAATGATGGATTTTGGACTCCGTCACTTGCTCAAGGTTATTTAGGTCAGTTTGATCCATCTGTTAATACACCACAAGAGTATATTTATATCGTTTCAGATGAATGTAATACGGACTCATCTAGTGTATTTTTAAATTTAGATAATACTGAAAGTCAGCCAACAGTTGAATTACAATTATGTGACAACGATCCAGTTATAAGTTTATATAGCTCTATAAATCCGAATAATTCTTCAGGTGTATGGCAAGGAGCCTCTAGTTTAAGTTCTGGCTATCAAGGCTTTTTTAATCCTCAAGAACAACAGACAGGTTTATACACTTACACTGTCTTAAATGAGAATGGTTGTCAACAAATTTACCCTGTAGATGTATCAATAATTGAAGAAAATATAAATGTAGGTAGTGATTATCAGCTTGAAATATGCGTTGGTGATTCCAGTATTAACTTTTACGAATTAATTGGTAGTCCAGATATAAATGGTGTATGGTCACCTGCTTTGAACTCAGACTATTTAGGTTTTTTTGATCCTTCAGTAAATCAATCAGGAGTTTATACATATAGCCTAACAGGGGTATGTGATACATACCAATCTCAAGTTAATGTAAACGTCATTGAAGTTATACCACCACCAATTGTTGTGAACTAAAAATTAAAATTATTCAACTTAAACTATTTTATTATGAAAAATTATATTAAAAATCTATTAGCAGCTTTTTTGTCATTAATGGTTTCAATGCCTTCTTTTGCTCAGATTGATACCTTATGTATTGGTTCTACTTTAGAAAACTATTCTATTATTCCTAACGCAGGTTCCAACTATTCATGGAGTGTTTCTGGAGGCGGGGTAATAGTTGGTTCTAATACTGGAACTTCTATTCAAGTAGACTGGTCTAATGCGCCTTTAGGTTTAATTAATAATGCTATTACACTTACCGAAGAACTTAATGGTTGTGAGGCTGACCAAACCTTGAGTGTTGAAATTTTAGATAATCCCATACCAAATTTGTCTTCTTCAGATATTTCCATTTGTTTAGGTGAATCAGTATTATTATCAGCAGATGCTGGTTATGATACATATAATTGGACTCCTTCATCACTCTCTGGTACTTCATCTACATACATTCCAAATGCAATTACTGATAATACATTTGAGGTTGAGGTTATTGGTGAAGGTGGATGTTCTACAACAGAGAGTATTGAAATAGAAATTTTTGAACTTCCTTCAGTTGAGGTTTCGCTTTCTGACAGTACTATTTGTTTAGGAGAGTCTATAACAGTTAGTGCAACCTCAGGGTTTACTAATTATACTTGGACTAATTCATCTCTTTCTAGTGATCAAACAACTTTAACACCTAATTTGGGCGATACTGAATACAGTGTAAGCATTACCGATGCTAATGGTTGTGAAGCTTCAGATGATGTTACTCTAATAATAAATGAAATCACTCCTATTGAGTTATTAGTTAATGGTAGTGAAACTACTACTATATGTTTAGGAGAGACTATTTCACTTGATGCTACTGATGGATTTGTTTCGTATAATTGGGTTCCTAATGTGGTCATTGGTGATAATGGGGATTATGTTCCTCAAAATACTTCAGAAACATCTTATACTGTAACATCAACTGATTCAGAGGGCTGTCAGTCAGTTGATACTATTAATATTACTATTAATAATTTACCTAACCCAGGTCCAATTATTTTTAATTAATGAGAATGCACAGAGTACTTATACTTTTCTTTTTTAAGTTAAGTATTCTAGGATATTGTCAAAATATTCAAATCTGTCTTAGCGATAGCCTAGAATACTTCTCTGTTGTACCTAGCATATCAACAAATTCGCTTGAGTGGGAGTTTATTTATGGTGATGGCGCGGAAATTGTCGAGGGTCAATTTTCAGATAGTATAAGTGTTCTTTTTTCTAAACCTGGAGATTATATTTTACAATTTCGAGAGTTCGGATCCAACAATTGTTATGCTGCAGTAGAAATGAATATTTTAGTAAACCCTAATCCTTTGGCTAGTTTTTACAGTGATGAGATTTGTATTTACGATTCTGTTAAATTTATCAATACTTCTATATCTAGTGATGGTTTACAATCTTCTATTTGGCGCATTGGTGATGATATAATTGATGCAATTGACTTAAACTATACTTTCAATGAAGAAGGGGATTACCTTATAGAATTATCTGTTGTCAGTAATTTAGGATGTTCTGACTTGGAGTCTTTATTCTTTAATCTTTCTGATAAACCAATTGCTGATTTTTATTATAGACCAGAAAAAATTACCACACTAAACCCCGTGGTTGAGTTTGTGAATTTATCAACAGAGGGATTTGTTAATTGGGATTTTGGTGATGACTTTTACTCTAATGAATGGCAACCAATTCATTATTTTGATTCAGCAGCTTGGTACGATGTGAAATTGACCTTAGAAGATGAAAATGGTTGCTTAGACTCTATTACAAAGAATTTATTAGTTGAAAGTGAGCTTATTTTTTACTTACCAACATCTTTTACTCCAGATGGTGACGGTATAAATGATGATTTTGGCATAAGAGGATTCAATATCGATAGGGTACAAGAGTTTTCTATGGTTATAACCAATAGATGGGGTGAAATTATATATTCAGTTGATGATATTAATGAAAGTTGGAATGGTGAGAATCAAATTGGAAATTCAGCAATAACAGGTACCTACTTATGGTCTATTTGTTTAAAAGATGAATTAGGAAAGCAAATCAGACAAATAGGGGAGGTTACTCTTTTGAGGTAGCTATCTTAAATCAATTATATCTATGTCAGGGTAGTCATCCGTATTAAACATAAAAAAATCATCTTTCATTTCCTTATTTGTTACAAATGCATCAATAACGTATTTAAAATGACTACCTTGTTTATCAATCATAGTAAAAGAACTGATTTGCATTTTAGATTTGTTAATGAATAACTCAACTTTTGTAAAAGGTCCACTTTCTTCAGGAAATAAATCGATATGATAATTTTTATTATCTTCTTTTACAAATTTATACTTGTATCCATTTTCATATAAAGTAAATATTTTTGATGGATTTAATTCATTTTCTTCATCATCGATTTCTGTAATATTTACTTCATTATCATCCTTGAGGTAAGTCCAATATGTTTCTCCATCACAAATGATTATTTGTAGCTCCAATTCAAGTCTATACGCATCATTTTTGATATATAGCGTTCCACTTTGTGACTCATTAATATCTGTTACAGAGCTAAAAAAACTGTTAGTAAATTTTGCTTCTATAGAGGTGTATGATTTAGTCTTATCACTTAGTTGATCTAAAATACTTTTGGCTTTTTGATCTTGTGCTAAAATTACACAAGGAAATAGAAAGAGTATAAAAAAAAGCTTTTTCATAATTTAATTAGAGTTGTTTAATTGGTTTAATACTTCTTCTAACGCCATTTCATCACGAATTAGTACTTGACGGGCTTTACTTCCTTCAAAAGGACCTACAATCCTAGCTGTTTCTAGTTGGTCTATAATTCTTCCAGCTCTATTATATCCTAGTTTTAATTTACGTTGTATGAGTGAAGTAGAGCCAGACTGATGCTGAACGACAATTCGTGCTGCCTCTTCAAACATAGCATCTCTATCGTCTAGATCAGCATCGCCAGTACCACCCTCGGCATCTCCAACGTATTCAGGAAGTAAAAAGGCTTCGGGATAGGCTCTTTGATTGCCTATGAAATCAGTAATTTTTTCTACTTCAGGGGTGTCAATGAATGCACATTGTAGTCTTATTAAGTCACTTCCAAGAGAAATAAGCATGTCACCACGACCAATTAATTGATCAGCACCTCCAGCATCTAGAATTGTTCTAGAGTCAATTTTTGATGTTACTCTAAAGGCTACACGTGCAGGGAAATTGGCTTTAATAATTCCTGTAATCACATTTACTGATGGGCGTTGTGTAGCTACTATAAGATGTATACCAATAGCTCTTGCAAGTTGAGCTAGTCGTGCAATTGGTGTTTCTACTTCCTTGCCGGCTGTCATAATTAGGTCAGCAAATTCGTCTATAACTAAGACGATATAGGGTAAGTAATTATGCCCGTCATTAGGATTTAATTTTCTAGCAATAAATTTCTTATTGTATTCAACAATGTTTCTGCATTGAGCATTTTGAAGTAAATTATAGCGTTGATCCATCTCAATACATAAAGAATTGAGGGTGTTAATTACTTTCTTAGTGTCGGTAATAATAGCCTCTTCAGAGTCTGGCAGCTTAGCTAGAAAGTGTCTTTCTATTTTATTGAAAAGAGTAAGCTCTACTTTTTTTGGGTCAACCAATACAAATTTGACTTGAGCGGGGTGTTTCTTATAAAGTAATGATGCTAATATGGCGTTTAATCCAACCGATTTACCTTGACCTGTAGCACCTGCCATTAGAAGGTGAGGCATTTTGGCTAAGTCAGCGACAAAGGTTTCGTTTGAAATTGTTTTACCAAAAGCAACTGGCAATTCCATTTCAGAGTTTTGAAACTTATCTGATGATATTACAGCTTTCATAGATACTGTCGCTGGTTTTTGATTCGGCACTTCAATACCAATAGTTCCTTTACCAGGGATAGGGGCAATGATACGAATACCAAAGGCCGATAAACTAAGTGCAATATCATCTTCTAAGTTTTTGATTTTAGAGATTCGTACCCCAGCTTCTGGAACAATTTCATAAAGCGTTATGGTTGGTCCAATAGTTGCACTGATAGATGAAATACCTATTTTATAATTGGCAAGTGTTTCGACAATTCTATTTTTGTTGGCTTCCAATTCACTTTTGTCAATTTCTATTTTACCAGAGCCATAGTCATTTAATAAGTTAACTGCAGGTATTTTATAATTAGAAAGATCAAGCTTGGGGTCATAATCACCAAGTTCTTCGAGTTTTGATTTGATGTCTTTTTGACTCAAAGTATCTTCCTCATTGACGTGAACTTCAATTCCTAAATCATTACTTCCTTCTTGTTTTATTTTTGGTGTAATTTCTTCTTTCTTATCTTCTGTTTGCTGATTAACTGTTTCACTAATCGGCTTGATAATTGGTTCTTGTTCTTCCTCCTGAAAATCTACTTCTTTAGAAAAGCTTAATTCTTCATAAGCTATTTCATTATTTTCTGTTAATTCTTCCTTGTCATCACTAGTTTTATTGAATTTAAATTTTGGATTAAATCGTATGATGATGAAAGTTAATAATGATAGAAAAATAAAAAATCCGTTTCCAATTTTTCCTATTCTCAAATCAAGAAATTCATTCATTTCACTACCAAACACTCCACCTAAAATTGAAGGAGACGTGAAAAAGCCAAAGAATAAAGAAATCCAAACTACAGCAAGAATGCCAAGTGAAAAGCTTTTTTTTATAGAAAATAATGCCTTGTCAAAGACGAGTGATAAGCCCCAATTGAAAAACAAAATAGGAATAATGAAAGAAGAAATACCAAAGTAATTACGCAAAAATAAATGTGACAAAGTATTTCCAAACACTCCACCAAAATTACTAATATCATCAGATAGCTTACCTATTTTGTCTTGGTCAGTATTACCGTTGATAATGTAGGATACAAAAACTACAAACATATAAATAGAAAAAAATAGAAGTAAAAAGCCAATTATCTTTTTCGTTCTATCGTCTTCAATTTTAAACTTTTGTATGAGGCGTTTAAAGATGTTTTCTTTTGTCTTTTTCTTTTTCATTCAATATGAATTCTACCAATTTATTTTTTCTTTGTTGAGAAAGGAGTCAATACCTTTTTTGCAGTCTTCATTAACTCTAGCTTTTGCATTTTCTTCTACGGCAAAATCAAGACTCTCTTCTAGCGACATGCTTTGCAGATTGGCTATCAATTTTTTAGTACTTGCTAGAGATTGTTGAGAGGCTTGATGGCATAATTTTTCGGCTATTTCTAGTACTACTTCATCTAGTTTTTTGCTAGTTACGGCTTCATTTATCAATCCAATACTTACCGCTTCTGTAGCTGATACAGTTTTTCCAGTGAGCAGTAATTCTTTAGTTTTACTTTCGCCGATTTTTCGTAGTAAAAACACACTTACTATAGCAGGGATAAATCCAATTTTGACCTCAGAATAGCCTAATTGAGCATCATCTGATGCAATGGATAAGTCACAAACACTAGCCAAGCCACAACCACCTGCTATGGCGTGTCCTTGTATTTTTGCTATGACTACCTTTTCTAAGGTATAAATTTGTTTAAACAACTGCATTAGACTTGACGAATCGGCAACATTTTCTTGGTGAGAAAAAGATTGTAAGGATTGTAAGTATTTCAAATCGGCACCAGCGCAAAATGCTTGGCCCTGTGCTTGTAATACAATCACTTTACATGATTCATCTTTTTCGGCAGTTTCAAAAGCAATTTTTAACTCTTCAACAAGCTTAGGATTTAGAGCATTTCTTTTTTCACCTCTAACCATAGTGATGAAGCCAATTCTATTTTCGCAATGGTATGTTACAAATTTATCTTTCATTTTAGATTGAAATACTCTTCAAATATATTCAAATTTATGGGTGCAAATAATATCATCATTAAGATTTTATTAAACCCTAAAGTATAGTTAAATTTGCGACTCATTGAAAAAAGATGATAGCATTAAATTTACACAATGAAACCAATCCGTTAGAGGCTGTTGTTCTAGGTTTGCCAGATAGTTTTGGTGGCACACCTAAACTCGAAGATTGCTATGATCCAAAGTCTAGAGAACACGTTTTGAAAGGCACTTTTCCTACACAGCAAAATGTTATTAACGAGATAAATTCGGTCAAATCGGTACTTTTAAAGTATGGTGTAGAGATTTTCCGACCTAGTAATATTGAGGGTTTAAATCAAATTTTTTCAAGAGATATAGGTTTTGTGATTGATAACAAATTTATTGTACCTAATATCATTGACGATAGGAAAGAAGAAGTCTCAGCTATTGACACATTAATAGGTAATATAAGATCTGAAGATATCGTTCTAATGCCTACTGATGCCAGAGTAGAAGGTGGCGATGTAATGTTGTGTGACGACTTTATATTTGTGGGTTACTCTGAAGAATCGGATTTTCATAAGTATCAAGTGGCAAGAACTAACAGAAGCGCTGTTGATTTTTTACAGCATTCTTTTCCGCACAAAAAAGTAAAAGGTTTTGAACTCAAAAAATCAGATGAGAATCCTAAAGATAATGCCTTGCATTTGGATTGTTGTTTTCAGCCTGTTGGTCAACATTATGCTATTATGTATAAAGCGGGTTTCAAAAATCAATTAGACATAGATTTTTTAATTAGTCATTTTGGAGAAGACAACATCATATTTATTAGTAGAGATGAAATGTATAAAATGAATTCAAATATATTTTCTATCTCACCTCAAGTTGTTATATCAGAAAAAGGTTTTGAAAGATTAAACAAAGAATTAAGAAATAAAGGAATTACAGTAGAAGAAGTACCCTATGCAGAAATAGCAAAGATGGAGGGTCTTTTGCGCTGTTCAACACTGCCATTGAGAAGAAAATGAGTCAAATAACACAGCACATACTAATGATTCAGCCAGTAAGTTTTCGTTTTAACGAACAAACTGCTACAAACAATTACTATCAAAAAGTATTGGACGGTTTGTCACCTCAAGCCACTCAGGAAAAAGCCCTTTTAGAATTCAATGCCTTTGTTGATAAATTACGTTCCAAAGGTGTGAATGTAATTGTAATTCCTGATACTAAAGAGCCTGACACACCAGACTCTATTTTCCCTAATAATTGGGTGTCTTTTCATAGAGATGGGGGTATAGGATTGTATCCTATGTGTGCTGAAAATAGACGTACAGAACGTAGAGATGATATTTTTGATATCTTGGTAGATGATTATGGATTTCAAATCGAGCAGATACACGACTTTACCGAATTTGAAGAATACGATAGGTATTTAGAGGGAACAGGTAGTATGATACTAGATAGAGAAAATAAATATTGTTATGCTGCTATTTCTGAAAGAACAGACGAACAAGCGGTGATTCAGTTTTGCGATGTTTTTGGTTACAAGCCCGTTTGTTTTACAGCCAATCAAGATGTGCATGGTGAACGATTAGCGATATATCACACTAACGTTATGATGTGTGTAGCAGATAATTTTGCAGTAGTTTGTCTAGATGCCATTGATGAATTAGAGGAACGTACTCATGTCATAGAAGTGTTAGTAGAAACCGATAAGGAAATCATAGAAATATCAGAAGAACAAAAACAACATTTTGCTGGTAATATGTTGCAGCTTATGG
This sequence comes from uncultured Flavobacteriales bacterium, assembly GCA_964004705.1. GTDB lineage: Bacteria > Bacteroidota > Bacteroidia > Flavobacteriales > UBA7312 > UBA8444. Next base: position 11,395 of record CAXFOQ010000035.1, read on the forward strand.
GTGATAAGCCTTATTTAGTAATGTCAGATTCTGCCTACAATAGTTTAAGCCCACAACAGATTAGTCAGATTGAAAAGCATTGTCCAATAATACACAGCTCATTGGGTACCATAGAGGCTTGTGGTGGTGGTAGTGCAAGATGTATGATGGCAGAAATATTTTTACCCAAATCTAAATGATAGAGCAAGAATTACATAATGTTATAGAGTTAGCCTTACAGTCACTTTATCAAGCTGATAAGACCAACCTTCAGTTTCAAAAAACAAGAAAGGAATTTGAAGGAGATGTGACTTTAGTGGTTTTTCCCCTAACAAGAGTTTCAAAGAAAAGTCCAGAGCAAACAGCTGAAGATATTGGACAGTATCTGAAAGAAAACGAAACACTCGTTACCAATTTTAATGTAGTTAAAGGCTTTTTGAATTTAAGTATTGATAACTCCTATTGGCTCAAGCAATTTCAAATTGCTTTTGATTCAGAGAACTTCGGTTGTGTTGAACATTCAGACGATTCACCAATACATTTGGTAGAATTTTCATCTCCAAACACCAACAAACCACTTCATTTGGGTCATATCAGAAATATTCTTTTAGGAGCATCTATTTCTCAGATATTACAATTAGCGGGAAAAAAAGTAAAACAGGTACAAATCATTAACGATAGAGGTATTCATATCTGTAAATCTATGGTTGCTTGGTTGGAGTATGGAAATGGAGAAACACCTCACTCTACTCAGATTAAAGGGGATAATTTTGTTGGTAAATACTATGTCATTTTTGATAAGCATTATAGAGCAGAACAAACTGAATTGGTGGAAAGTGGTATGTCTAAAGAAGATGCTGAAAAACAAGCACCATTATTTAAAAAAGCTCAAGAGTTGTTGCGTCAATGGGAGGCCAAAGATGCTGAGGTAATAGCACTATGGGAGAAAATGAATAATTGGGTTTACGATG
>CAXFOQ010000036.1:0-11613 GCA_964004705.1 uncultured Flavobacteriales bacterium
ATTCATCAAAACAAGCCTGCCAATCTTCGCCATGTTTTTGCATCAATTGGTCTAAGACAAAACAGCCCTCAAAACCCGCATTCATACCTTGACCATAAAAGGGAACTGTTGCATGAGCGGCATCTCCAATGAGTAATACTTTATCTTCGACAGTCCAAGGGTTACAACGCATTATAGCTAATGAGGATGTAGGATTTTGAAAATATTCTTCTACCAAATTAGGGATTAAGTCTAAAGTATCTGGAAATACTTCTTTGAAAAAATTGTAAACCTGTTGTTTGGTTTGTAAATTGTTAAAGGAATACTCACCTTCATATGGGAAAAATAGTGTGCAAGTAAAACTACCGTCCATGTTTGGCAGAGCAATAAGCATATAACTTCCTCTTGGCCAAATGTGTAAGGCATTAACTTCTAATTTGTGAGTACCATCTGAATTGGCTGGTATTGTTAGCTCTTTATAACCGTGTTCAATGTAATGTTGCGAATACTGAAAACGGTCTTGCTTAATCATTTTTGAACGTATCACAGAATATGCTCCATCTGCACCAATAATCATTTCAGCATCGACATTTTTCTGATTACCATCATCATGCTCAAAGGTCGCAGAGGCTGACTTTAAATCTACATCAACACACTTATAGTTGAAATGCATATTCACATTTTCTTGCTCACCAGCTAAGTTCATCAGCAATTGATTAAGACCACCACGAGATACAGAATAAATAGCCTCACCATCTTGTCCGTACTGTTGGTCAGTAAGAGAGCCGTCAACTGCATGCATGACTCTTTTATACATTGGAATAGCCATTTTCTCCACATCTTGATCTACACCAACCGCCTTTAGAGCATTCCAACCTCTAGCAGATAAAGCTAAATTGATAGAACGACCAGCGGATAATTCAACTTTTCTCATATCAGGTCGTCTTTCATAAACCTCAACTTGAAACCCGCGTTTAGCTAAGTAGATAGCTTCTAAAGAACCTACCAAACCAGCACCAGCTATAGTAACTTTTTTTCTCATGATAATGCTTTTTCTATGATTTGACCTAACTGATATATATCTTCAAAAGAATTGTATAGTGGTACAGGTGCTAAACGAATAACGTTTGGCTCTCTCCAATCTGCAATAACGCCTTTTTTAGTAATAAAGTCAAACATTGACCTACCCTGACCATGACATAAAACAGACAATTGACACCCTCTATATCTTTCTTCTTTTGGAGTGATAATCTCTAAATCGCAATTATTGTATCTAGAAGATATATCATTGAATATAAATTCCATATAATTTGTCAAACGCTTACTTTTAGATACTAATCTAGTCATGCCTACTTCATCAAAAATATCCATACTAGCCTTACAAGGTGCCATCGCAAAAACGGGTGCATTACTCAATTGCCAACCTTGTGCTCCTGGCATCGGCACAAAGTTTTTTTCCATCAAAAAACGGCGTTCTTCATCGTGACCCCACCAACCTGCAAAGCGTGGTAAATTGGAATTATTATCATGCTTTTGATGTACAAAAACACCAGAAACACTACCAGGACCAGCATTCAAATACTTGTAAGAGCACCAACAGGCAAAATCAACGTTCCAATCGTGTAACTTTAGCTCAATATTGCCAACACCATGGGCTAAATCAAAGCCAACATAAGCCCCTTGAGCATGTGCTTTTTCGGTAATTTTAGCCATATCAAAGACCTGACCACTATAATAATTTACACCGCCCCAAAAGACAAGAGCCAATTCCTCTCCAACTTCTTCAATAGTGGATAATATATCTTCTTCTCTTATGGTATGTTCTCCATCACGAGGGGAAACCTCTATAATAGTATCATCAGGGTTTAAGCCGTGAAATTTTACTTGACTTTCAAGCATATATTGGTCTGAAGGAAATGCTTTTGCTTCACAGATAATTTTAGTACGCTTGGAAGTTGGCTGGTAGAATGAAACCATCATCAAATGAAGATTTACACTAAGCCCATTCATAGCAACAACCTCCTCCTTATTAGCTCCTACTAATTGAGCAAATGGCTCGGATAATATTTTATGATAAGATACCCACGGATTTTTGGCTTCAAAGTGACCTTCAACACCATATTTTGCCCAATCATCTAACTCTTGCTGAACATACTCTCGTGTGCTTTTTGGCTGCAACCCTAAAGAATTACCAGTAAAATAAAGTACATCCTTACCATTAATTTTAGGAAGGTAAAAACGTTGTTTGTAAGCTGACAGCTCATCTTGCTGGTCAGAATCTTGGGCAAATTCTAAAGTGTTTTGCATGATGTTAAATTAGAGGGCTAAGATACCAAAAGCCAATGGGATAATAAAAAGAAGTAAATACATAATTATACTTGCTCCTTCTACCCAAAAAGAAAAGAAGAGGTTATTCTTTTCTTGAGAGGATTTAATTATCAAAATTCCGCTTAGCAAGGAAGTAAGCATAAGTGCTAATAGTAGCTGCCACGAAAAATCACCAACAAAAAAGTGAAAAATAGAAATCAATTCGAAGAAAGCAAGACAATAGAGTGCTATAGTTTTTGCTTTTTGCTCACCAAAAATTTGAGGAATCGTTTTCAATGACAAATCATCATATTTTAAATCTCGAATATCGAATGGTATTGTTATTGCCAAAACAAAACTAAATCTACTGATAAAAAGCAACAGGGTATCAAGACTGTAAAATGATTTATTTTCAAGAGTAACCAGAACAACGCTAACTATGGACCAAACTAAAGCGATAAGAAATATTTTAGCTCTTGGCAGTTCTCTTAAGGAAACCTTTTGACCTTCTAGAGGAATTATTTTGATTTGATAAGACAAGCTAATGATTGAGATAGGTATCAAAAAATAAAATGTTGAAAATGATAAACTCAATGCATAATAAACGGACAGAAATAAGCTAATAACAGTAATTATAATTATAAATAGTCGATTCTTATTGAGCCAATCTGAGTGTCCTGATTGTTCTTTGTTTGGGCTAAACCTTACCATTCGTTGAAAATTATATACAAACAAAGTGGAAAAAAATACAAAGGGTAAAAGATGTGATGAATCGACACCAATTATTATGCTAGTACTTTGACATAGTACAAGTACACAAAATGATACAAAGACATTACTATAAATAAAAAATTGACCTAATTTTTTCAACAAATCCACTAGTCAAAAATATAGAATATTAGTTCATCAAATTACAACTTCATTTCATATTTTTGTACTCTAAATAATTTAACAATATGAATCAGTTCTCAGAACGCCATATCGGCCCACGACCAAGCGACCAAGAAAACATGCTTAACAAGATTGGAGTTTCTAATATGAGTGAGCTAATTGACCTTACTATTCCTCAGGCTATCCGTCTATCTAAGAAAATGGATTTACCTAGAGCTCTTAACGAATCTGAGTTACTTGAACATATGAAAATGTTAGGTCAAAAAAATAAAAATTATAGGTCTTACATCGGCTTAGGCTATTACAACACTATTCTTCCTGGCGTTATTCAAAGAAATATATTAGAAAATCCGGGTTGGTATACGGCTTACACGCCATATCAAGCTGAAATTGCACAAGGTAGACTTGAGGCTTTATTGAATTACCAAACAATGGTAACTGACTTGACAGCTATGGAAATTGCTAATGCCTCATTGTTAGACGAAGGGACTGCAGCGGCTGAAGCAATGATAATGCTATTTAATGCTAGGCACAAAGACAAGAAAAAAGCCCAAGCTTGTACATTTTTAGTTTCTAAAGATTGCTTTCCTCAAACTATAGATGTTCTTAGAACAAGAGCTACTCCAATTGGCATAAAACTTCAAATTGTAGAACATTCTGATTTCATTTTTTCTGATGATGTTTTTGGTATGTTAGTTCAGTATCCTTGCAAATATGGTAATATTGAAAACTATAAAATTTTGGCTCAAGATGCTAAAAACAATAATGTTGGTATTGCTGTAGCTGCCGATTTATTAAGTCTTACTCTTTTAACTCCTCCTGGAGAATGGGGAGCAGATGTCGTAGTTGGAACAACCCAACGCTTTGGAATCCCTATGGGTTATGGCGGCCCTCACGCGGCCTATTTCGCTACAAAAGAAAGCTATAAAAGAAATATCCCTGGCAGAATTATAGGTGTCACAATTGATGCTGAAGGTAATAGAGCATTGAGAATGGCTCTTCAAACAAGAGAACAACACATCAAGCGAGAAAGAGCAACATCTAATATCTGTACTGCTCAAGTATTACTATCCGTTATGGCGGGAATGTATGGTGTATATCACGGTCCAAAACGATTGAAAAATATTGCTAGAAAAATACACGGCTTAGCATGTGTCTTAACTGAAGGTTTAGAGCAATTGGGCTACAAACAACTCAATAAAAATTACTTTGACACTATTTTGGTTAATATAAATGACGTGTCTATTGACACACTAAAGGTATTTGCTGAAGATGCTAAGATGAATTTTAATTATATTGATGATAAACATCTTTCCATTTCCATTGACGAAAAAGATGGTCTTCAAAACATAAATGATATTCTAACCGTATTTGCAAAAAGCTGTAATCACTCTGACCCATCCGAATTAATAAAAAATTTATTGAGCGGAAATTATATAGATGCCAATTCGTTTATCCCAAAAGAATTGTACAGAGAAAGCCCATATATGCAACACGAGGTATTTAGCACTTACCACAGTGAGACTGAAATGATGCGTTATATTAAAAAATTAGAGAACAAAGATTTAGCATTGAATCATTCTATGATACCGCTAGGCTCGTGTACGATGAAACTAAATGCTGCTGCTGAGCTTTTTCCTCTAAGTTGGAGTGAATTTAGTAATATACACCCATTCGCACCAATAAATCAAGCTCGAGGCTATCAAATTATGTTCCACGAACTAGAAGAATCGCTGTGTGAAATTACTGGTTTTGATGGTATGTCTTTACAACCCAATTCCGGTGCTCAAGGCGAATATGCTGGTTTAATGGTAATAAGAGCATATCATCAAAGTAGAAATGAAAGCAATAGAAACATTTGTCTTATTCCTTCTTCAGCACACGGAACAAATCCTGCTTCAGCCACTATGGCTGGCATGAAAGTAGTTGTTACTAAATGCGATGAAATGGGTAATATTGACATTGATGATCTAAAAGCAAAAGCAGAAGAACATAGTGAAAATTTAGCTGCCTTAATGATTACCTACCCATCTACTCATGGTGTATTTGAAGAATCAGTAATTGAAGTGACAAATATCATCCATCAACATGGCGGACAAGTATATATGGACGGCGCTAATATGAATGCTCAAGTTGGATTAACAAATCCAGCTATTATCGGAGCTGATGTATGTCATCTCAATCTTCATAAAACATTTGCAATACCACACGGAGGAGGAGGACCGGGAATGGGTCCTATAGGAGTGGTTGAACATCTCAAGCCATTTTTACCCTCTAACCCTATTATCCCAACAGGAGGTGAACAAGCAATTTCTGCAATTTCTGCAGCGCCATGGGGTTCATCATTAGTATTGTGCATTTCATATGCCTACATTAAAATGTTAGGTGAAGAAGGATTAACAAAATCTACTGAAGTAGCAATTCTTAATGCTAATTACATTAAAGAAGAATTGAAAGACGACTATACTATTCTATATACCAACCCTAATAATATGGTGGCTCATGAGATGATACTAGAATGTCGTCCATTTAAAGATATTGGAATAGAAGTTACGGATATAGCTAAACGACTTATGGACTATGGGTTCCATGCACCAACAGTCTCATTTCCTGTTGTTGGAACACTCATGGTTGAACCTACAGAAAGTGAAAGCAAACAAGAATTAGACAAATTCATTGCAGCTATGAAATCTATTAGAAATGAGATTAATGCTATAGCAAGTGGACAGTCTGATGAAAAAAATAATGTTTTAAAAAATGCTCCTCACACTATTAATTTGGTAGCCAATGATGTCTGGGAAAAACCATACACCAGACAAGAAGCAGCATTTCCTCTTGCATACATCAATGAGAATAAATTTTGGCCAAGTGTAAGTCGTGTTGACGATGCCTTTGGAGACAGAAATTTAGTATGCTCGTGCGAGAGTATTGAGAGTTATATTTAAAACAAAAAAAATACTTGTTAGATGGTCTAGGATTTTTTGAAAAAAGGCCGTAAATTCGTCCACACATAACCGATAATTTAACAAATTAATATGAAAAATTTTTATTCTATCATCTGTTTATTAATCATCGCAAATACTTCCTTTGCTCAGATTATAAACAATCAAAATTTTATCGATGCGTCAAGATTTGACCAGCACACAGAGTACCTTAACAAAAATGATATTACTCTTAGATCTTCTGTTGATTGTTCAACATCTAATGCTTTATATTGTGAAGATTTTGAGAGCGTTTCAATTCCGAATTTACCATCGGATATCTCTACAAGTACGCTAGAACAAAATTATTATACAATTTCAAGTTCAAATCAAGTTCTAGTTACAGGTTTTTATACTGGAACCTCGGCTGATGCTAACGCAGGTGGTTATTGGCCAGTAGGTGAACATGGCCAATTTGCTATGACAAATGATGATGCTTGTAGACCTGGTGGAGTTACTCCTGGAAACAATAACAACTGTGACTTGGGATTTGAAACTCTTACATTACCAATACTTGATTTTACTGGTCAATATGATGTTTTTTTAATATTTGACTACTACCACGACAAAAACTACGGAGGTGGTGATGCTAATATTGAGGTGAGTAATGACGGAGGTTTAACTTTTACTGATATCTCTGGCCCTCTTCCCAACTTAGAAGCTTGGCAACAAGGAATCTTTAGTTTATCTGATTACAATGATCAAGACTCTATTGTTATTAGATTCGTATGGAGCGATGCTGGAAGCTGGGCAACAGGATTTGCTATTGATGATATTGAAATTAATGAACTTCAAGACAACTCATTATCAATGCCACTTTTCAACCAATGGTTAGCAGGTTATGATGGATTTGCATCATCATATTCTCAAATCCCATTAAGTATGATACCTAACTCTACTGGAATCATTTTCCAATCTTATGTATTTAATAATGGAAACTTTGCACAAGATTCTATTCGTTTACATGCATCATCCACTGGTTTCACTTCACAAAGTACTGCTGTAAACCTTGAATCATTACAACAAGATACTCTACAATGTAACGATAGGTTCCAGCCAACATCTACTGGTACTTACCAATTAGATTTCTATCTCATGTCTGATAGTGTAACTACTGTTACAAAATCTAAATCCATAGAGATTACAGACTATATTTACGCGAGAGACGACAATGAAATTGATGCAGTTAATTCTCTTCTTCCTGTTGGAGACGGAATAAGTTCTTGGGAAAGAGGAACTATCTACGACATTTACGAAAGTAATACTCTTTATGCTATCGATGCATATATTCATAATAGAACTACAGCAAATGCAAAAATTCAAGGTAAAATTTATCTTTATCAAGATGATCAATCATTCTTTTTATCAGAAACAAACTTATTGACAGTAACGGCTAGTGATGGATGGCAAAGTGTAAAATTTGCTAATCCTGTAACTTTAGATGCTGAGAGCCAGTATTTAATTACTGTTGGTGGAGATGGTTCTGCTTTGAATGATACTCTTAGAATTGGTTCAAGTGGTAGTGTACAAAGTAGTTATGGATATATTATTTATAACGGGTGGGTTGATAGCAACGGAACAACAGCTACAGACGGAACAACAGGCTCAACTCCAATGATAAGAATGAACATGAATCCAAATGTGCCTGGACCAACTAGTATTGATGATAATTCATATTCTACTTTTAATGTTTTTCCAAATCCAAACAACGGAATATTGAACATTTCAATGGCTAATTCATCTGGCAAGCAGACTATAGAAATTAAAAATATTATTGGACAAACTGTATATTCAAAAATTACTAGTAATTCATCAAATAATACAATCAACTTGTCTAATATTAACAAAGGAATTTATACTGTTTCTCTGATTAACGAAAACGGTACAAGTTCTTCTAAAAAAATAATTATTCAATAATTACTTACTTAATCTTAACAAGAAATAAAGCAGGCTAGCGTCTGCTTTTTTTTTAAAAATCAATATTATGAAACACGCTTTACTATTTTTTGGAATGGCTTTTAGCATCTATTCTTATTCACAAGAAAGTATTAAGTCATTAATGAGCTTTCCAGAAAAAGCTCCAACTATTTATCAGCTTCGTTCTTTACAAGCTGTTGCTGATGCAGATAGTGCTGATGTCATTTGGTACGAAGATTTTAGAGAAGGTCTCGACGGAAATAATTCCTCAGTTAATCCAGCTTGGTCCGTTAGTGGAGATGACGGAGATGTCTGGGAACTTGATTTTGATGGTTCTAACGGAGACTATGCAGGAAATATACCTTATTTATTGGAGTCAGAATCAGCAGCTAATGGTTGGATGATTTTTGATGCTGATGGATCAAATGCAGGTTTACCTGTCTCAGCATACTCTGAAAGACAAGGTCAACTAACTTCTCCATACATTGATTTATCAAACGATTCTAATGTGACTTTAAGTTTTGAACATGCTTACAGATGGTGTTGTTTTAGTTCGCACGAATTAATGGTATCTATTAATGATGGCTCCGGATGGGAATCTGCGACTAGTTATCAAGTTAATGACTTGGGAACTGTTAACGTATTATCAGGAACTATAACTTATGAAGTTATTATCACAGAAATAGCGGCATTAAAAGATAGTGTTCAAATACGTTTTGATTGGGCAGTTGGAGAAAATACAGCTTCTCACTATTTTTGGATGATTGATGATGTGAAAATTATTAAAACACAACCTTATGCTTCAAATCTTTTAAGTAGTTTTAACAATGTACCAAGCGATTATTTTGGCGGTACATCATATCGTGTAATGCCATTAGAACAAATTTCAGAAACAGAATACTTTTATGCCGGCTATATTGAAAATGTAGGATACAACACTCTTGACAGTTTGAGAATACATGCCGAAGTTTCTTCTGCTGGATTTGTTTCTCAAAGTTATGGTTTATCTCTAATTTCTAACGATAAGGATAGTATTTATGTCAATGATGGTTTCACGCCAACAGAAATAGGAACATATACTGCTGATATTGTTGGTAAAGACGATAATGGTTATGTTTTGACAGACACACTCAGACGAACGTTTGCCGTATCTGATTATATTTATGCTCGAGACAACGGAGATAATGCTACTAATTTTGGAAGATATGGTATAAATGCTGAAGGATCAAGACAATATGGAAATGTATATGATATTTATGCAACAAGCACCTTGTATAGCGTAAAATTCCGTTTGGATCAAAGAACCACTCAAAATGCTCAAGGAACAATAAGATTAAATACTGTTGATCCTCAATCAGGAGAAATTAGCTTTTTAGTAGAAACTGAAACTCTAAATCTAGGTCAATACACTGGAGATTGGTTTGATGTTTCATTTGACCCTCCAATTATACTAGATGCAGGACAAGTGGTTTTACCTGCTATTTATGCAACTTACAATGGTATTGACACAGTATTTGTTAATACATCCGGATCTAATCCTAACAATAGTGAAAGTTTAGTACAAGATATTGATGGCACACAAGAAGGAGTAAATCCTGGTACATGGCTATACACGACATCAGCTCCATGTGTACGATTAAATTTTGACCCTAATGTTATTGGAGTAAATGTAGGTATTGAAGATAACAATTCTTTATCTAAATTTAATATTTTCCCAAATCCAAACAATGGGCACTTTAATATACAAATTCAAACTTCACAATCTGAAGATGTAAATATTAATATTTCAAATTTAGTTGGTCAACTTGTATATTCAAAAAAAGTATCTGTAATCAATTCACTAAACAAATGGCTAGACCTTAGTTACTTAGAAAAAGGGATTTATACCATTAGATTAGAGAATAATTACAATAAAAACTTTATAACAAAGAAAGTGACTATTCAATAATTACTTTCAATTTTAGTCAAAAAAGAGCAGGCCAAAAGCCTGCTTTTTTTTTTGAAAGAAATAATTTGATAACTTTTATTTTTTAAGCTTTTTAAATAGCTTGGAAGCAAAGACAAAATCATTTAGCTCCTTAGTTTTTGAGTTTACTATTAAATCTTTATCGCCTTGCCATGCTAATTTACCTTTATGTATAAAAGCGATGTTATCTCCAATCTCCATTACTGAGTTCATATCATGAGTGTTGACAATGGTTGTTATGTTATACTCTTGAGTAATTTCTTGAATAAGGTTATCAATAATTATAGCTGTTTGTGGGTCTAAGCCTGAATTCGGCTCATCACAAAATAGATATTTTGGATTCATAGAAATTGCTCTAGCGATTGCAACACGCTTCATCATACCGCCACTTAGTTCTGAAGGGAATAAGGCATTAGCATTATTTAAATTAACTCTTTTTAAACAAAAATTTACTCTATCTTTTTTTTCCTCATCACTCATATTGGTAAACATACTCAGAGGAAAAGCAATATTTTGTTCAACTGTTAAATAATCAAATAATGCACCTCCTTGAAAAAGCATTCCAATTTCTTTTCTAAGGTTTCGTTTTTCTTTCTTGTCTAAAACTTCATATGAAGATTCATTAAACAAAATACTTCCAGAATCAGGACTATGTAAGCCTACCATACATTTTATAAGAGTTGTTTTGCCAGAGCCACTAGCTCCAATTACAAGATTTGTTTTGCCAGAATTAAAAGTAAAAGACACGTCTTTTAAAACGTGATTATCTCCAAAAGTTTTATGTATGTTTTTGACTTCAATCATGCCAACATTAATTGTGTTAGAATAAAGTTCATAATTAGAATAACTATACAGCTATAAACTACTGATTTAGTACTAGACTTTCCAACAGCTAAAGCACCACCGCTAGTAAAATATCCAAAAAAGGAAGAAATAGAAGAAATAGCAAATGCAAAAAATACAGTTTTTACAATAGCATAAAAAATATAAAAAGGTTCAAACCAATATGTAAGCCCTTGCAAAAATTCTGGTTTACTTATAATACCACCAAGAGTAGCAGCTAAAAAACCACCAAACATTCCAATACCCATACTTATAATCACAAGGAATGGGAAAAATAATATTGAAGCTATTATTTTAGGCTGGATAATAAAAGCGGCAGAATTGATACCCATTATTTCTAGAGCATCTATTTGTTCAGAAACTCTCATTGTTCCAATTTCAGAGGCAATACTAGAGCCTACTTTACCAGCAAGAATTAGGGCAATCATAGTAGGTGAAAACTCTAATATTAGTGACTCACGTGTAGCATATCCAATCAAGTATTTAGGAATAAAAGGATTATCTAATTGTAAGCCAGTTTGTATAGTCACAACAGCTCCCATAAATAAAGATATTATAGAAACAATAGTTAAAGAATTTACCCCGATTTTTATCATTTCATCAATAATACGCTTAAGATAAATCTTACTATTCTCTGGGCGACTAAATACATTGCCTAGCATACTGAGATACAATCCAAAAAATTTTAAACCATTAATCATTACCCACCAAAAATAATAATATTTATGT
>CAXFOQ010000037.1:0-11167 GCA_964004705.1 uncultured Flavobacteriales bacterium
TAACCTCAATGAATGTCACCTTCAAGCAGAACCTTCTAACGCCATACGTAAAGCAGCTAGAGATTATGCTATTGAAAATGAACTCGATTTTTTTGATATCGCTGACAAAGAGGGTTTTTTAAGAGCTCTTACTATTCGAATGAGTAGCACAGGAGAAATTATGGTTCTTTTCCAATTTTTTTATGAAAATGAAACGAAAAGGCTAGGTTTACTCAACTATATTAAGGAAAAATTTCCCGAAATCACATCTTTATTATATACCATTAACGATAAAGGCAATGAAACCATATTCGATTTAAAGATAATCACTTTTAGTGGCGCTGACTGTATCTACGAAGAAATGGAAGGTTTAAAATTCAAAATTGGACCCAAGTCATTTTATCAAACCAATTCCAAACAAGCCTACGAACTTTACAAAGTTACTCGAGAACTTGCCCAAATAAAGAAAAATGATATTGTATACGATTTATATACTGGAACAGGTACTATTGCCCAATTTGTGGGTAAAAATGCCCTCAAGGTAATTGGCGTGGAGTCCGTACCTGAAGCTATCGATTCAGCCAAAGAAAATGCAAAAAATAACAGTATTGACAATTGTAAATTCTATGTGGGTGATATGAAAGAAATATTCACCGAAGATTTTATTCGTAATAACGGTCATCCAGATGTGATAATCACCGACCCACCTAGAGATGGTATGCATAAAAAAGTAGTCGGTCAGCTTTTAGATGTAAACCCTAAACGTATTATTTATGTAAGTTGTAATCCAGCGACACAAGCTAGAGATTTAGCATTAATGAACGAACACTACAAAGTGACTAAAGTTCAGCCCGTTGATATGTTCCCTCAAACTTTCCATGTTGAAAATGTAGTGCTTCTTAAAAAAAGGTAATATGCTAGATAAAGAATTTTGGAATAACCGCTATAAAACAGCACAAACTGGTTGGGATATTGGCTATCCTTCTACCCCACTAAAGACATTCATTGATACTTTAGAAGATAAAGACATAAACATCCTTATACCTGGTTGTGGAAGAGCTTATGAAGCTGAATACTTACACCTAAATGGTTTTAGAAAGGTAACTATCGTTGACTTCTCATCTTTAGCTTTAGGTGAGTTTTCTAAGCGAGTCCCTAGCTTTCCAAAAGATCAATTAATAGAAGGTAACTTCTTTGAACATAAAGGACGATATGATCTCATTTTAGAACAAACCTTTTTCTGCGCTATATATCCTAATTTAAGAAAAGATTATGTGAAGCATACTTCAGATTTACTGAATAATAATGGAAAAATTGTTGGCTTATTGTTTGCTGAAGAATTTGGAAGCGACCTCCCACCATTTGGTGGGAATAAAGAAGAATATCAAAAACTTTTTTCTTCACATTACGAAATAGAATACATGCAAATCGCTGACAATTCCATAGAAGCTAGAAAAGGTAGAGAGTTATTTATTTCTTTAAAAAAACAAGATTTCTTAACTTAGCCCAATGAAAATAAATTCATCAACAACTTTAGTACTTAACGCTCAACAAATAGAGCAAAAGCTATGTCGCATGGCATGGGAGGTATTAGAAAAAAATCATCAAGAGTCTCATATTGTTATTGCAGGTATAAGTCCTAAAGGTAGTATTTTAGCTCAGCGTTTGAGCAAACATTTAAGTGATATTTCTTCCATTATGGTAGAAGTCATAGAGGTCAAACTTGATAAAGTCGATCCCCTATCGTCCCCTGCACAAGTCAGCACTCATGGCGAATTGAATGATAAAGTAGTCGTATTAGTCGATGATGTACTTAAGTCTGGTAAAACATTAATGTATGGCGCTCAATACTTTTTGAATCAACCTATCAAAAAATTAATGACTGCTATACTAATAGATAGAGATTATAAAAACTACCCAATAAATGCGGATGTAGTTGGCTTATCTTTAGCGACAACATTACAAGAACACGTTACTGTTGATTTAGGCAAAAAAGAAGCGGTATATTTAAACTAAATCTTCTTTATCATCTCAGTGTGAGGAATATCATCCTCTAAGTATTCTTTTCCTGTAGATTCAAATCCAAATTTTTGATAAAATGGTAATAAATGCGATTGAGCAGAAATGCGATTTTTAGAAGTTCCATAAAGTGTAATAGATTGCTTTATACCTTCTTTCATAAGTGCTAACCCCAAGCCTTTTCCTCTGTAACTTTGAGTAGTAACTATACGTCCAAAAGACATTTCCTTATAACTTATACCTGGTTTCACTAAGCGTAAATAAGCTACCAAAATATCCTTGATATAGCCTAATAAATGATGTGAATCTTTATCCTTTTCATCGGCATCTTGGTAGGGGCAATCTTGTTCTACTATAAACACTTGCTGACGTAAAATCATCATTTCGTGTAATTCTAATTTTGTTAAATCTTCAAACGACTTAAATCTCCACTCAATATCCATACGGTAAATTTAGAAAAATTAAATTTTCACGCTAAGTCCAAATAAAAAACGTCTACTCTGTAAGGGACCATAAATATATGAGGTGTCAAAATCATCACCAAATGGATTTTGATAATCTAATAAAGGTGATTCTTGTGTAAAATTGAATGCATTTTTTACTCCAATAAAAGCAGTTAAACTTTCGCTAAATACCTTTTTTATTTGCAAATGATGTTGAGAAAACCAAGGAGATTCCTCTGCTCTTTCAAATGGATAGAAGTAGGTTGGTAATGACATAGAGCCGGTAATCTTAGCTGTCCAATCTACAGAAGTATTTATTTTATCCCAATTGTAAGACAATGAGAATACGCCTGTAAAAGAGGGTGTAAATAATTCGTCATCTTTTGTATTGTTATTAACTACAGAGTAGACATCTAAATATGTTCCTCCTGCTTTTATACTTAAAGGAAATTCAAAGTTCTGCTGAATATTAAATGCTAATCCTCTAGATACCGAAAAACCATCCAAATTAGCATATATAATTTGATTGGGATTCACATCATAGTCAGGTATTATCTTGTTAGTAAAATAGGTATAAAAGGCATCTACATCAATAGTTCCTGTACTTCTTGTTAAAGAAAAAATATGGTTAACGTTTAGGCTTATATTGAAAGACTCTTCTGGTTTTAAATCTTCCACTACCAAAACTTCCCTACTTCCTGTTAGAAAGGCATGATCTTCAGTAAATAAATTTACTATTCTAAATCCAGTTCCGGCATTCAAACGAAATGTCGTGTATATCTTGGGTTTAAATTTAAAATTTAATCGAGGAGAAAAAATAAAACCATGCTCGTCATTATAATCTGTTCTAATTCCTAAAAGTGAAGTCCATTTTCTGTTTAAAGTTATTTCATCTTGAACAAATAATCCTGGTATAAATTTACGTTCATTAATATTAGCTAAGGTGCTATCCACAAAGGTCTGATATCGGTAGCTTAGTCCAGAAATGAAATCATGATTGTGACCAAAACTTTTGTTCCATATTAGGTTTGCAAAATAGATATTCTGAAAAGCCTCATACTTGGTATTTCCATAATAACTGTCTTGGTGATGATAATTGAAAGATGCATCAATTCGTACATCTTCATCCGTTGGCAGTTCATATGAGGCCACTAACTCTATTCTATCAGTATAAATGGATTCACCATAAATACTGTCATTTCCTCTTAGATTCTCATTCCATTCTTTTACACCTCCACTCCTATTTTCTTGATAATATTTAGCTGAAAATGATAATTTTTTTTGACTTACCCTTTTAAAGTTCCATTGGTTAAATAATGATAATCGTTCTGAAAATGGTATATCAGTAAAGTTATCTTTGTTATCATCCAAAAAATTATCTAACTTAAAGTAATTTCCACTTAGTAATACATCTAATTTTTTCATTTTTGGAGCATAAGCAAAATCAATATTTTTTTCTAAATGAGAAGTTATGAAACTCTCTAATTCTACAGTATAAACATCAATAGGGTCTTTAGTTATAATATTAATTACACCAGCAACAGCTTCAGTTCCATAGAGTGTTGACGAAGGACCTTTTATGATTTCTATTTGCTTTATTAAAGATGTAGGAATACCATTAAGCCCATATACCGTAGATAAAGAACTCATTATAGGCATTCCGTTAATCAAAACTAAGGTGTAAGGTCCTTCCATACCATTAATATGTATATCATTTGTACCGCATACTCCACAATTGATTTGTTTTTGCAAACCATTTACATTTTCAATAACCTCCATAACATTATTAGTAGCTATCTTATTAAGGAATTTTTGATTGACAACATCCATCTTTATAGGAGAAGCACTCAAAAATGTCTCTTTCATAGTGCCTGTAACCACAACTTGTTCAATATCATAAGATAATGGCTCTAATATAATATCTAAAGTATTTTTTCCGGATTGAATTGAAATATTCTTCTTTAGCTTCTTAAAACCAATAGCAGAAAAAATAAATTCATAACTTCCCTCTTTTATATCATTGATTTCAAAAAAACCATCTGCATTAGAAGCTGTTCCAATTGACTTACCATTTATACTAATTGAAGCAAAAGGAATCGGTAAATCAGATTTAATATTACCAGATAAACTTTGGGAATATAGTGGGAATTGCAGAGTTAAAATGAAAAAAAGATAAATTATATTTTTCATTTTATGAGTTTAAATAGCGTAAAGATTACTGAAAACATAAAATGTCATAAAGAATTAGATTTAAATAAAAAAAACTAATTGTTTTAAATTTAGGCAAATCTAAAAATTAAATTAGACATATAAAATTATTATATTTGCATAATGATTACGTTAGCTGAAGAAAATTATTTGAAAGCGATACTCAAGCTTTCTAAAAATTCCAAAAATTCAGTATCTACTAATGCTATTGCTGATGAGCTTGAGACTAAAGCATCATCTGTTACAGATATGATTAAAAAGTTAACCGACAAACATTTGGTTGATTATGTTCCCTATCGTGGAGTAAGTCTAAGTAAATTTGGTCTTAGTAAAGCAGTAGAAATTGTTAGAAAACATCGTCTCTGGGAAGTGTTTTTAGTAACTAAACTTCAGTTTAAATGGGACGAGGTTCACTGTGTTGCTGAGCAATTAGAGCACATAAAATCACAAAAATTAGTAGATGCTTTAGATGTTTACTTAGGCTATCCAAAACACGACCCACATGGAGAACCTATTCCTAACAAAGATGGAAAATTTCCTAAATCATTTTCAAAGCGTCTAAGTGAATTAGAAAAAGGAAGTATTGGACAAGTTGTAGGTGTTTCTCAAGACAATCAATCCTTTTTACAATACCTTAATTCATTAAATATTACACTTGGAACGTCTATCAGCGTTATTCAAAAAATAGACTTTGACAAATCATTAGAAATTACAATAAACAACAAATCTGCACACATTAGTAATGATGTGGCAAGAAACATATTAATCAAACAAAAATGACAGATTTATACATTTGGTTTGTTGAACAACACCCTGTTTTACAAGCATTATTAGCAGGATTATTTACTTGGGGCTTAACTGCATCAGGAGCTGCCTTAGTAGTATTTTTTAATAAAACAAACCGAAAAATTTTAGATACTTCTTTAGGATTTACTGGAGGCGTAATGATTGCAGCTAGTTTTTGGTCTCTACTCTCACCCGCAATCAGCTATGTTGAAATGCAAAATGAGATGGGAACTTCAAATTTACCAACTTGGTTTCCTCCGGCTATTGGATTTTTTTTAGGTGCCTTATTTCTTTTTGCATTAGATAAAATTATACCTCACCTACATTTATTTAAAAAAGTTGAAGAAGCCGAAGGCTATCCTACAAAGTGGAAAAAAACCATTTTGCTAGTGTTAGCTATTGCCCTTCATAATATTCCAGAAGGTTTAGCAGTAGGTGTAGCTTTTGGAGCTATATCATATGGAATTCCAGGATTTGAAATAGGCGCCGCTATTGCCTTAGCTATTGGTATTGGCATACAGAATTTCCCCGAGGGTTTTGCTGTCTCAATGCCACTTAGAAGACAAGGTGTTGGCAGATTGAAAAGTTGGAAATGGGGTCAATTATCAGCTATTGTAGAACCTATTTTTGCTATGATTGGTGCTGCTACAGTAATATATGCATTGCCAATATTACCCTATGCCCTAGCCTTCGCTGCAGGAGCTATGATATTCATTGTGGTTGAAGAAGTTATACCTGAAAGTCAAAGTGGTGGACATACCGACTTAGCTACTATGGGTCTGATTGCTGGATTTATTGTAATGATGATACTTGATGTAGCACTAGGATAAAATCCTTAACTTCGCAAGGTGATGAATGCTGTAAATATCCAAAATAAACGGGCGAAATTTGAGTATAACTTAATCGATAAGTACGTGGCAGGATTACAACTTAGTGGTACAGAAATTAAGTCTATACGTAATAGTAAAGCAAACTTGAGCGATTCTTTTTGTTCGTTTAAAGGAAATGAGCTTTTTATTACAGGTATGTATATTGATGAATACGAATTTGGTAATTATGCTAACCATCAACCTAAACGTGACCGAAAACTCCTTTTAAAAAGACAAGAATTAGATAAGATTAGTAAAAAATTAAAAGACGTAGGGCTAACTATTATACCTCTACGCCTTTTCATAAATGATAAAGGTTGGGCTAAAATAGAAATTGCTATCGCGAAGGGTAAGAAGCTTCATGACAAAAGAAACACCATCAAAGACAGAGATATCCAAAGAGATATAGACAGAGCTAGTAAGTGATACAAAAGCAAAGCCCTAACTTTCGTTAAGGCTTTCTGCTAATTCAAAGAAATTGATAAAATTATTACTTATCTTCTTTTACTTCTTCAAAATCTACATCAGTAACATCATCGGCTCCATCACCCTCAGTTTTCGGCTGAGCTTCACCTTTTTCAGCACCTTGTTGCTCTTGTGTAGCTTTATACATTTCTTCAGAAACAGCAGTCCAAGCTGTATTGATAGTCTCCATAGCAGAATCAATAGCAGCAAGGTCTTTACTCTCATGAGCTTTCTTCAAACCTTCTAAAGCTTCTTCAATAGGTTTTTTCTTGTCATCAGACAATTTATCACCGTAATCTTTTAACTGCTTTTCAGTTTGGAAAATCATAGCATCAGCAGCATTAACCTTCTCTACTTCCTCTTTAGCTTTTTTATCAGAATCAGCATTAGCTTCAGCTTCTTTTTTCATTCTTTCGATTTCTTCATCTGAAAGTCCTGAAGAAGCTTCAATTTTAATATTTTGCTCTTTTCCTGTTGCTTTATCTTTAGCTGAGACATTCAAAATACCATTAGCGTCAATATCGAAGGTTACTTCGATTTGAGGAACTCCTCTTGGTGATGGTGGTATATCTGACAATTGGAATCTTCCAATAGTCTTATTATCAACTGACATCGGTCTTTCCCCCTGCAATACATGAATATCTACGGCAGGTTGATTATCTGCAGCTGTAGAGAATACTTCTGACTTGTTAGTAGGAATAGTTGTATTTGATTCTATAAGTTTAGTCATTACGCCTCCCATAGTTTCTATACCTAGAGATAGTGGAGTGACATCCAACAAAAGAACGTCTTTTACATCACCAGTAAGAACACCTCCTTGAATTGCAGCACCAATAGCAACAACTTCATCAGGGTTAACACCCTTTGAAGGTTCCTTTCCAAAAAATTTCTTAACGATATTCTGAATCGCCGGTATTCGAGTAGAACCACCTACCAAAATAACTTCATCTATATCGCTTGTAGAAATTCCTGCGTCTTTAACAGCTTGTTTACATGGAATTATAGTAGCTTGAATGAGTTTATCAGCGAGTTTTTCAAATTGTGCCTTAGTTAGAGTTCTAACAAGATGTTTAGGTCCCGAAGATGTTGCTGTAATATAAGGCAAGTTAATTTCAGTTTGTGCACTAGAAGATAATTCGACTTTAGCTTTTTCTGCAGCCTCTTTAAGACGTTGTAAAGCCATAGGGTCTTGACGTAAGTCAATATTTTCATCAGATTTGAATTCTTCAGCCATCCAGTCAATTAAAACTTGGTCAAAATCATCACCACCTAAATGAGTATCTCCGTTAGTAGATTTAACTTCAAAGACTCCATCTCCTAATTCAAGAATAGATATATCAAATGTACCTCCACCCAAATCGAATACAGCAATTGTTTTATCTTGATCTGATTTATCTAAGCCATAGGCTAAGGCTGCAGCAGTAGGTTCGTTTATAATCCTACTAACTTTTAAGCCGGCGATTTCACCAGCTTCTTTTGTAGCTTGGCGTTGTGCATCATTAAAATAGGCTGGTACTGTTACGACAGCTTCTTTTACTTCTTGTCCTAAATAATCTTCTGCAGTTTTCTTCATCTTTTGAAGAATCATAGCCGAAATTTCTTGAGGTGTGTATTTTCTGTCATCAATTAGTACTCTTGGTGTATCGTTATCACCTTTTACTACTTTGTAAGGCACACGCTTAGCCTCTTTTTGAAGCTTAGAAAATGACTCTCCCATAAAACGCTTAATTGAAGCGATAGTTTTTTCTGGGTTAGTAATAGCTTGTCGTTTAGCAGGATCACCTACTTTTCGCTCTCCTCCTTCAACAAAAGCTACTATTGAAGGTGTAGTTCTCTTACCTTCACTATTAGGAATTACAACAGGCTCATTACCTTCCATCACAGAAACGCAAGAGTTAGTAGTTCCTAAATCAATTCCAATAATTTTACTCATGGTTTATAATTTTAATTTATTGCATTATTTACTTGACTTAAAAGCAAATGTTGTGCCAAAAGAAAATTATTTTAAGAAATGACATAAAATCAGTAATAAGAGACAATTTGACATGTTATGGCTCTATGAAATTAAGATTTTCTGTTATATCTCCATTAGCTAACTCATTAAGAGTTGGAATATCAAGAAATTTACCTATTGATTCGGCATTTAATCTAGATGAAAAAACACCTCTACCATTTTCAATGTTAGTATAAGTAGGCGGGTCTTGGAATATCACCGATGGTAAATTGTTAATTTCAATGTATTGTGCAATGGCTTCTCCACCCACTAAGAAATAAAAATCAATTCCCCCTTGCCAATAATCGTATTCTGGAAAACCATCTTCTAAGCTTTTAGCGTTTATCCTCAACACATTGATATTTTCTTCAATACTATTTTTAACAAAATAAAAGAAATTTTCTCCTGTGATAGCTAACTCCATGTTTTGATTACCACTAATAGACTGAGAATACATTTGAGAAAAACTTAAGTCTTCATATTTACGAACTACTTCATCGGTCATAACGTTTTTTTCATAATAGTAAAAACGCATAAAGGGCTTGTAAATCTTACCAAAGGTTGAAGATGTCCATCTCAATCTATGTATTCTATATTCATTATTTTTAAAAAATGTTATTTCATCAGTAAATCCTGGGTTTATATCAAGAGGTTCAATGAGATTTGTTGAGGATCGAGCTATATACTCTGATACTACATTATGTACATATAAATGATATGTCAAAGACTGATTGAGTGGTTCTGACGTAATATACTCCACAGAATATTCGGTGGAGAATATGGTATCAAAACCTGAGTTAAATCTGTTATTAGTGAGATGATATTTAAGTTCTATTTCTTGTATGGTATCTCCGTCGTTGTCTAATCCGTATAGAAAAACCTCTAAATCATCTTTTGAATAATAAAATGAATCTGCTTCTTGAGCCATAGTAAAAGCACTTTCCTGACCTAGGAAAGATTTGAAAATAATCACACGTTGAGTATCAACAGTCTGATCAAGCAATCCATAGATTATAGCCGTTTCTTTCTAAGGAGCATTGACCTCAAAGTCTGTCTCGCAAGCCAAAAAAACAGTCATTACTAATGAATATATGTAGTAACTTTTCTTCACAATGGCAAATTTATACTTTTAATTCTTATTATCACTCAGTACATTATTATCATATTTTAAAAAAAGAAAAAAATCAGATATTAAAAAAATGGGGTTTATAGATTACAATTAGGTATATTTGAAGAATTGATTGATATTGAAATTTGTGAAAAATAACCTATATTCAGCTATGACAAGTTACTTGCAATAAGTATATGTTTAGTAATTATATATATTCGATAATTTACTTGTTTAAAATGATTAAGATAGTTTCTAAGATACCATAACTTTAAAATTTGAAAAATGTCAGTTCATAAAAAGGTATATAAAAAAATAACTACCCACTCTCTTCAAGAAATGAAGCAAAATAAAGAGAAGATATCGATGCTTACATCATACGATTATACATTGGCAAAGATTGTTGATTCTGGTGGTGTTGACGTTATATTAGTTGGAGATTCTGCCTCAAACGTAATGGCTGGTCATGAGACTACGCTTCCTATTACTCTAGATCAAATGATATATCATACTGCCTCAGTAGTCAGAGCTGTTGATAGAGCACTAATCGTTGCTGATATGCCTTTTGGCACCTACCAAGGTAATTCCAAAGAAGCTCTCAATTCAGCAATTCGCATTATGAAAGAGTCTGGTGCACACTCTGTAAAAATGGAAGGTGGCAGTGAAATATTAGAATCTGTAGAGCGAATACTTACTGCTGGTATTCCTGTAATGGGACATCTAGGGCTTACGCCACAGTCTATTTATAAATTCGGCACATATACCGTAAGAGCCAAAGAAGAAGCCGAGTCTAAAAAACTCATTGAAGATGCTTTTCATCTTGAAAAAGCAGGTTGTTTTGCTATTGTTTTAGAAAAAATACCTGCTAAATTAGCTACTGAGGTCACAGAAAAATTAAGCATTCCTGTTATAGGCATTGGTGCTGGAATACTGTGGGTTCGGGCAACTCCGTTCTTGATTCCGATGATTTTGAGGACACAGATGTTGATTGAGGACCAAACGTTTACATGTAGCTGAAGATTTGCGCTGAACAGCCAGAGACTGCCAGTAGATTATGAGCTTGCCAGTAGCCGTGTCGACGTGGCCGTTCTGAACAGCCTGCGCTGAACAGCCAGGCACTTCTGACAGCTTGTTGTCTGAGCTTGCCCCGGTAGTCGTCAGGCGTGTCTAGTTCCACAGGACTAGTGGCATCGCACAACTGAACGTAAAAAGTGGGTACCTTCAACAGATGAGTTGGTTCTTCTGCAGCTGCTGCTGCTGCTGCTGCTGCTGCTGCTGCTGCTGCTGCTGCTGCTGC
>CAXFOQ010000038.1:0-10786 GCA_964004705.1 uncultured Flavobacteriales bacterium
GGCTTTAGCCGGAAGTGATCGTGGCCGATCTGTGTCCTTCGTGTACCGAGAACGCCTCTGGAATGTGTTTGCGGTGATTGCAGCACCAATGTTGCTAGATCTTTGCCAGTGCATCCCGTTGCTAGGAGCGTACTATTTCCTTGGCGATATCAAATCCAAGCGCATTTTCATCGCCCTACTTATTACGTTTTTTCTTCCTCGGATGTTCCTTTTCGCTATCTCCATCGTCAAAAGGCGTATTTCTTTCGATATTGAGAGAGGCATCGTAAGTTTTTCATCAGACATATGCCATGATTTTTCTCACGAAAGTACATCTCATGCAACGATTTATTAACTTCCGCACCACTATGCTTTGCCCCATCACTAGTTTGTGCTCTCGAGCTTTGATCACGTGCGGCTCTTATCACATCTCATGGGCACAAGCTTAATAAGTAGCAATAATGGAATGAGGAGGCGCAAAAGGCAGAGGGGAGAACGAACGAATAATGTTAGCACAAGCGATGAGCTAAAAGAGGACCTTGAGCAAGGTAGTCATATTGGTCGAGGACGGCATCATTCAGTTGAGGCTGGACGGGTCATCGATCGAGCTGAGGCTACCACTGCAAGCCCTCTTGGACATGGCATAATTCGTGGGCGAAACATCTTCACGGCACTACTGTGTATTCTTTTTCCGCTGACTCCATCGCTCTTCCTAATTTTGGACAATCTAGCCAAGATTGCTGCAACGAGTTCAGGCGACGACGAAGGAATACGTGGAGGCGGTGGAAGTGACAGGAATCACGATGAGAACAATGACGATGTAAATTGGCATGGGAATGCCGAGGAAAATGATGACACTTCAACCGTTGATGACAGTGAAGGTTGTGGTCGCGAGTGCTATCGCGATTGCCGCGATGGGCGTGTCCCTAGGGGGCATCATTATTACACCGCTCGCTACCTATCTGGTGGATGAGTTGGGCTGGCGTGCCGCCTGGATCTGGCTTGGCGTCCTCAGTTTTTTGCTCATGGTCCCTGTGACCTGGGCGATGCGCAGTCGACCAGAGGATTACGGCCTGTATCCCGATGGTTTATCCGCCGATGCGTATAAAAGTGATAGGGATATTGTTGACTATTTTGTTTCTAATTTCAGCTATGGTCATGATGCGACCCTCTACTCACGAATTACTTCGGAGTCCTACTATACCGATTGGAATAGGGTGCGACAAAGTATGCATAACACATTCAAGTCAGACTTGGCTACCATACTATTACATCTAGAGAAAGAAAGATTGACCGAAAAAGATTTATATAATTTTAATGTTCCCAATTGTTTTATTGGCTCAGAAAAAAGAAGTAACACTTGAAAATATTTGGAAAACCTACGATTTCTATCCAAAATCAGTAAGCGGTTTCAAATCTATGCAAGATGGAAACTATTACAGCAAATTAGATAAAAAGGGAGACAACTCACAAATCAATAAGTATAGTTTTCGTACAGGTCAGAAAAGTCTAACACTTGTTGATTCTAAAAATATAGAAATCGAAATCAACAACTACACTTTTTCAAAAGATGAAAAGAAAGTTCTTTTCGCAAATGAAACTGAAAAAATTTATCGATATAGTTCAAAATCAATTTACCACATCTACAACTTGAAAACTAAAAAACTAGAAAAGTTAAGTGATGATAAAGTAATGTATGCTGACTTCTCACCGTCTGCTGACAAAGTAGCTTACGTCAATTCAAATAACCTTTTTGTCAAAGATTTATCTAATGGCAAGACAATTCAGATAACTAAGGATGGAAAGCCAAACCAAATTATTAATGGCGCCACCGACTGGGTTTATGAAGAAGAGTTTGGTTTAACACAAGCTTTCTTTTGGTCACCTGACGGAAAAAAAATAGCCTTTTACAAATTCGATGAGAGTGAAGTTAAAGAATTTTCTATGGATATGTTCAATTCTGAACTATACCCTAGTCAATACCAATTCAAATATCCTAAAGCTGGAGAGGACAATTCAAAATTAAGCATACATATTTATAATTTTAATGATGGAAAAACCACAATGATTTCTCTAAATAAATCTTATGAGTATATACCAAGAATGAATTGGACTAAGTCCAACGACTTGCTTTATGTCCTTGCAATGAACAGACATCAAAATGAGTTAGACTTTATTCTTTACAATACCACAAATTCTTCATCTGAAATTCTATTTTCGGAAAAAGACAAATATTATATCGACGTTCACGACAACACTACCTTCACCGATGACGAGCAAAGTCTAATTTGGACCTCAGAAAAAAGTGGCTTCAACCATATATATTTAGTAAATCTAGAAAATGGGCAAAGTCAGCAACTCACAAATGGCAATTGGGAGGTTACCAAATACCATGGCATGAACCAAGATTATAACAAAGTTTTTTATACCTCAAATGAAGAAGGCGCCATTAACAAAAGTCTATATTGCATTAACTTAGACGGAAGTGATAAAACTAAACTGTCAGAAGATTTAGGAACACATTCAAGTACATTCAGTAATGGCATGAAATACTATTCCAACACCTACTCTACTGCTGACACTCCACCTTACATTAGCCTTCATGACCACACTGGAAAACAAATAAGAGTATTGGAAGATAATGCAGACTTATCTACTAAAATGGAAGAGTTTGATTTGACAAAAAAGGAGTTCTTTTCATTTACTACATCTGAAGATGTAAATCTTAATGGATGGATGATTAAACCATCAGACTTTGACCCCAATAAACGATATCCCGTTTTTATGTTTTTGTATGGAGGGCCTGGATCTCAACAAGTGGTTAACTCATGGGGTTGGTTTAATTACTTTTGGCATCAACACCTAGCACAAAAAGGATATATAGTAGCATGTGTAGATAATCGAGGTACTGGAGGTAGAGGTGCTGAATTCAAAAAGATGACCTATCTTCAACTAGGAAAGTACGAAACTATAGACCAAATAGAAGCTAATAGATATTTAGCTAAACTACCATATGTTGATAAAAATAGAATAGGTATACAAGGGTGGAGTTATGGAGGCTATATGTCTTCATTAGCCATTACTAAAGGTGCTGATGTGTTCAAAACTGCTATTGCAGTTGCGCCAGTAACAAATTGGCGATATTACGACAATATATATACTGAAAGATATATGCGCACTCCACAAGAAAACGCCTCGGGCTATGATGATAATTCTCCTATCAATCATGTTAATAGTCTCAAAGGCAATTATTTACTTATTCATGGAACTGCTGACGATAATGTACATGTTCAAAACACCTACGAAATGGTTTCTGCACTCGTTAAAGCCAATAAGCAATTTGATTTGTTCGTTTATCCTGATAAAAATCATGGAATTTATGGGGGTAATACTAGATTACATTTATATAAGCTGATGACAGACTATATTTTAGAGAATTTATAAGTCAATAAATTAGTATATTCGACAAATTAATTTAAAAAATACTAAACTATGCTTCAGATTATTTCATACGTTGTTTTTACAATAATTATTCTACTAATTGCTAAAACATACTTAGATAAAAAAGGACATCCTAAAGGATTATTTTATTTATTTTTTGCTGAAATGTGGGAAAGGTTTTCATTCTACGGAATGCGAGCATTATTAACCCTTTATCTTATTAAAGATTATTACTCTCATCTTGAAAATAATGAAGAAGTAGCTTATGGTATATACGCCGCCTACGGAGCATTAGTTTATTTAACACCATTGATTGGTGGCTATCTAGCAGACAAATTTATAGGCTATCGAAAATCCATTCTTTATGGTGGAGTATTAATGGCATTAGGTCATTTCTTTATGGCATTTCCTACCGATTTTTTCTTTTACGGAGCTTTAGGTTTACTTATTATGGGTAATGGTTTTTTTAAGCCTAATATCTCTACAATGGTAGGCTCTTTGTATGAAGAAGGTGACATCAAAAGAGATGGTGGATTTACAATATTTTATATGGGGATAAATCTAGGTGCAATGATTGCTCCATTATTCTGTGGTTATCTTGGTGAGGTCTATGGTTGGCATTATGGGTTTGGAGCTGCTGGTATCGGAATGTTAGCTGGTTTAGTTGTTTTCTGGAAAGGTATTAGTAGTAATGTCTTTGGCGATAAAGGACTTCAACCTAAAGAATACATCAACAACTTTGTAGTTGAAAATAATAAACTAATACCAGTATCAATAGCAAACTGGATCTATATACTTGGTTTTATGGCTGTTCCTGTTTTTGCATATTTAATCGTTCTAGACACACAATCCTCAGTTTTAGGTGATGTTCTATCAGTAGTAGGTGCTGTTGTGCTCATATATCTTGCTTATATTATTTACGATTATAAAGTTAATCAAAAAGATAAAGTAAGTGGCGACAGACTAATTGCAATACTTATTCTATCTGTATTTTTAACTATATTTTGGGCTTGTTTCGAACAAGCTGGAAGCTCAGTAACTGTATGGATTGACAAATGTGTTAACTTGGTGGGAATGACTGCTTCGCAAACCAATGCAATTAATCCTTTTTACATTGTTCTACTAGCTATACCATTTAGTCTTATATGGACTAAATTGGGTGCTATGAACAAAAATCCAAATACTCCCATTAAATTTGCATTAGGTATTTTTCAACTTGGACTAGGATTTTTAATTTTTGCAGCTACTGCACATTTTATTGGCGATAATGGAAAAGTTCCATTTTTATTTGTTTTCCTTGGATACTTTCTAATTACAACTGGAGAGTTATTTTTATCACCTATTGGTTTATCTAAAGTTACTGAATTATCTCCTAAAAAAATGGTAGGGTTTATGATGGGTGTGTGGTTCTTGTCTTCTACTTTTGCTCATTATATCTCTGGAGTTCTTGCAAAACTTACAACAACTGGAAGTAGTGCCGATAGTAATTGGCTGTCAAATCTAGGAAATTGGTTTATGGGCAATCCTGATGTATCGTCTGAATCCGTAGCAACACTTATGCAGTACAATAGTATTTATGCTCAAATAGGTTTTGTCACAATATTTATCTCAATTTTCGTTATGTTGATATCACCATTTATTAAAAAATTGATGCATGGCGTTCACTAAAAAAATTAATGATATGAAAAAAATTCTTATAGTTTGCACCCTTTTAATTGGCTCTTTAAACCTCTATTCTCAAGAAAATGATGGTTGGCTAATTAACTTTGATAAAGCTGCAGAACTATCTATGAAAACTGGCAAGCCAATTCTTGCTAACTTTACGGGTAGTGATTGGTGCGGTTGGTGTATTAGACTTAAAAAAGAAGTCTTTGTAACCCCTTCCTTTAAAAAATGGGCTAAAGAAAATGTTATTCTTCTTGAACTTGACTACCCAAGACGTACACCACAAACTGAAGAAATCAAAAAACAAAATCGAGAGCTTCAGCAATTCTTTAAAGTAAGAGGTTACCCGACATTACATATGTTCAATGTTGGAATAGCAGAAGGAAAAACTCAAATTACTGCTTTAGGTAAAATGGGTTATATTGCTGGTGGACCAACACCTTGGATTGCCAATGCAAATAATTATCTTAAGAAATAAATAATGAAACAACTCTTTTTCACTTTTATGGTTTTTATTTTGCCATTTGTAGTAGTTTCTTGCAATGAAAACTCTACTAATCAAATAAAAAAAGAAACCGACCTAAAACAAATCATTAAGTCAAATAATGCCTATTCGGCTATTAAATGGATATCATTAGAAGAATTAGAAATAAAAATAAAAAAATCACCTCGTAAAGTGATTTTATTTTTTACAAAAAAAGGTTGCCCCTACTGTAAGGAGATGAAAGAAACTACTCTCATTGACCCCGAAGTCATTAAACTAATTAATGACAATTATTACGCAGTTACTTTAGATGGTAAATCTAAAGAAGCTATTACTTTCAAAGGTGTAACCTATATCAATGATGCTTCAATTGAAAAAGATCCAAAATCAACGTGGAGGCATAATTTATTTGCCGAATTGGTAGAGCCATATAATGGCGGTTATTATTGGCCCTCTACAGTAATACTAGATAAAAATCTTGATTTAATTAAAAGTTTTCCTGGCTCACAAAAACCTCCTCAGTTTAAACGATTACTAATGAACTATATGAGATAAAAGACTCGTAAAAATATAAATAAAAAGGTCTTGCGTATGCAAGACCTTTTTTCTTGGGTGGATGATGGGATTCGAACCCACGACCCTCGGTACCACAAACCGATGCTCTAACCAACTGAGCTACAACCACCGTTAGGATGGCAAATATATAAATTTAGAAAAAATATTAGCCTAATTTTATATAAAAAACTACCTTTGAGTATACCATGGACATAGCAAAAAAATATCATAGTCTTAATATTTCTGGAATGACTTGTGCTAATTGTGCAAAAGGAATAGAAAAACACCTTACTAAAAAAGGAATTAAAGAAATAAAAGTCGATTTTGCTAATGCAGAAGCTCATTTTTTATCAAATGACATAGAGATAGATGATATCATTAAAGAAATTGAATCTATTGGTTTTCAAGCTAAAACTGAAGAAATCGAGGAGGATAATAAAGTAGAAAAATTATTTGTGTTTTGTCTCATACTGACTATCCCTTTGTTTAGTCATATGTTTTTAAATGAAAATCATATTCTACATAATCCTATTATTCAGTTTTTTTTAGCTTTACCTGTTTACATTGTTGGTTGCTATTATTTTGGTATAAGTGCTTGGAATTCACTAAAATCGAAAGTACCAAACATGGACGTTTTGATAATAATGGGTACTACGGCTGCATTCTTCTATAGTGTAACAGGAACTTTACTTTTTTGGGGCACTCCACAAGCTCATAATTTTTTGTTTTTTGAAACAACAGCTACTATAATAACTCTAGTACTTTTAGGTAACGTTTTAGAGCATCGTTCGGTAAAACAGACTACTACAGCAATAAAGGAACTAAGCTCAATTCAAAATCTAGAAGCGAAAAGAGAGAGAAAAAATGGCTCAATAGAAATTATTTCTTTCAAAAACATCATTAAAGATGATATCCTACTAGTTAATTCTGGAGATAAAGTACCAACAGATGGTATCATCATATCAGGAGAAGGTTATTTTGATGAATCAATGATGACTGGTGAAAGTCATTCTATTCTTAAAAAAAGTAATGAAGAAATAATCGGAGGCACACTATTACTTGATGGTAACATTAAAATGATTGCCCAAAAAGTGGGTGAAGAAACTATTTTATCTCACATTATTAAATTGGTTAAAAGTGCCCAAAATAATAAGCCTAACATACAACGCCTCGGTGACAAGGTTAGTGCTATTTTTGTGCCTTTTGTTTTATTTATATCTCTAATTACTTTCATACTAAATCATTATGCCTTTGACATCAGCCTCTCAGATTCTGTTATGAGAGCAATAGCAGTACTGGTTATTTCATGCCCTTGTGCTATGGGCTTAGCAACACCAACAGCGGTAATGGTAGGCTTAGGGCGAGCAGCAAAAAGTGGAATTCTTATCAAGGGAGGTAATACATTAGAGGAGTTTGCTAAAGTGAAAAACATAGTCTTTGACAAAACAGGGACGCTAACAACAGGAGACTTTAAAATAGATAGTCTAGTTTGCAATGAAAGTGAAAAGCAAGACGTGATAAACTTAATTTATTCCTTAGAAATGCATTCTTCCCACCCTATTGCCAAGTCATTAATCAAAGAACTAGAGCAAAAGGCAGAACTATTAGAATTAGAAGAAATCCAAGAAATCAAAGGAAAAGGCATTCAAGCAAAGTGGAAAGGAGATTTTTACCAATTCGGATCAGATAAGCTTATCAATCATGAAAACGAAACTCATCAGATTTATCTTTATAAAAATAATAAATTTTTTGCTGGAGTAAATTGCTCTGATGAGATAAAAAACAATTTAAAAGAAACTATTTCAAAGCTTAAGCAACAAGGATTAACAACTACAATCTTAAGTGGAGATAAAATTAGTAAATGTGAATCTGTTGGTCAATCTATAGGAATAAATAATATTTATGGCGAGCACTTACCTCATGAGAAATTAGAAAAGATTGATGAGCTCAATAAAAATGGTTTTACAGCTATGGTAGGTGATGGTATAAACGATGCACCTGCTTTAGCAAAAGCACATGTAGGAGTTTCGTTAGGTGGAAGCACCGAAGTAGCTATAGAATCAGCTCAAGTTGTACTATTAAATGCGGACAATTTAAAGCAAATAGATACAGCCTACAAAATCAGTAAACATACTCTAAAGACCATCAAACAGAATTTATTTTGGGCATTTTCTTATAATATTGTAGCTATACCAATCGCTGCATTAGGTTTTCTAAACCCTATGTGGGGTGCTTTATTTATGGCGTTCTCAGATATTATTGTGATTGGAAATTCTCTTAGATTGAAGAATAAGAATATAGACAAATAAAGTATGCGACAAATTATCACTTTCCTTTTCATATTTCTTAGCATTAACCTAATCGCTCAGGACAAGTTTGTAGCTCATGACTATATCAATGGTAATATACCTTCATATAAGCCTACATTTAAAGAATCATTTCCAAAATGGGCAAAATTATTGTACGAAAATGAGGCTAATTTTTATGACATACAACAAAGCTATAACCATTGGAAGTTAAATAATTCAAAAAAAGAATTCAAAGCCATAGAACGATATTACAAGATATGGTCAAGACATGTAATTCCATATGTTTATGAAGATGGCAGCATTATTATTGCCAATAATTCAACAGATATTAAAAGTCAAAATGCACCAAATATTGTTTCTGAAAATAACTGGGAATTTTTAGGTCCTAAAGAGACTTTTTTTCTTAACGAAACTGGTGGTGAAATAGCAATGGCTAGTTGCCCATGGCAGGTAAACGTTTACTCCTTTGATGTCTCAAAAAGTAATAATAATGTATTGTATTGTGGTACAGAAACTGGATTTGTCAATAAATCTATAGATAATGGTGATAGCTGGACAATGTTGGCTAAAGAATATAGCTTTAATGGAGGAATAACCGCCATAGCTATTGACCCTCTAGATGAACAACTGGTCTATCTTAGTGCCAATTCACAAATCCACAAAACATATGATGGAGGACAAAATTGGAGTCCAATACTAGCTAATGATGGATTATTTAGCTCTGATAAAATCATAATTGACGAAAATAACTCTAATACGATAATTTCTGGGGGATCTTCTGGTATACACCGTTCTATTGATGGTGGGCAAAATTGGTCTAACCCATCACAATTACAAACCTATGATATTCACTTCAAAAGCGATGATGCATCGACTGTTTATGCCATAGCTACATTAAATGGTTATTTTAAATTTCTTATCTCAACAAATGGAGGGCAAAGTTTTACAGAGTCCAATTCATTCCCTAACGATATAGAAGATGAGTCAGGAGCATTAATAGCGGTAAGTCAAGATGATACAGAACATGTTTTTGCTTTACTTTTAAGTTCCGATGATACTCCCATTCTCTACAAAGGAAATCCTCAAAGTGGTAATTGGGATATATTAGCAACAGGACAAACAGAAGATTTTCCACTTGACAATTGGCAGGGTTTCTATGATCTTGTTTTTGAAGTATCTCCTGATGACTCAGACGTAATTTTTGCAGGTACAGCCAGTCTATATAAATCTAGCGATGGTGGCGAATCCTTCAATATTGTAGGAGGTTATGGAGGAAACTTTTCTATTCATCCAGATGCTCAATGTATGGTACTTCTAGATAACAATAGAGCATGGTTAGCAACAGATGGTGGCTTGACTTATTCTTCAGATAATTTTACGCAAACAAATAATGCTCAATCTAAAAACAACCTATTAGTAGGTTCAGATATGTGGGGCTTTGACCAAGGTTGGAATGAAGACATTGTTGTTGGAGGAAGGTACCATAACGGAAATACAGCGATTGCTGACTTTTATCAGCCAAAAGCCTTGAGAATGGGTGGTGCTGAATCACCAACAGGATGGGTTATGAAAGGAAAAAGTAGGCATGTTGCTTTTAATGATTTAGGACCAGGCTGGATTTTACCAACTTCAGCAGAAACATCACCAGAAGGAAGATTCCCTTTTTCTAAATATCCAAATATGGACGAATATGGTGGTAGAAGAGGAAATATGGTTTTCCATCCTAATTATTACGAAGTTATTTATTTAGGAGAAGGTGATGGTTTTTGGAAAAGCCATGATATGGGACTTAGTTTTGAATTATTGCATGATTTTGGTCAAAGAGTAAAATACATTCAAATCGCATATAGCGACCCAAATATAATTTATGCTGATGTTGTTAGTTTAGGCTTACATAAATCTGAAGATGGTGGTTTTACTTGGACACCTAAACCGAATTTAACTTATTCACAAAATGGTGGGAGTTATTGGGAGGGAAAACTACATTTCGACATATCGCCAAACGATGCTAATACGATATACGCTTGTCAACAAAATGGAACTTGGTCATCAGATTTAGGAAAGATTTTCAAATCTACTGATGGTGGTGATAGTTGGACAGACTGGACGGCAAACCTAAATCCTTATGCTAAATCAATAGTCGTACAAGCCGATGAATCGGGTAATGATATTGTCTATTTATTTACCTCAAATATCAACAATCAAGATGCTCAATGCTACATTAGAAGATATGGAGAAAGTGAATGGTCTATTTATGGCAATGGATTTCCTGTAGGCACTGATCCTAATCACGCTCTGGCATTTTTTAGAGACAGTAAATTAAGGCTTGCTGGGACATCAGGAGTCTGGGAAA
>CAXFOQ010000039.1:0-10708 GCA_964004705.1 uncultured Flavobacteriales bacterium
TATTTTTTTCATTATTATTATGTTTTTTAAAAATGTTATTACAAAATTAACTTATTTTGAGAGACGATTTACGTAATTAAAAAATAATATGATTGACAAGATTAACAAGGTTAAAAAATTTCATGAAGTTTTCTTAATCGGAAACGAAGATAATCCTAAAGGTAATGTTGATAAGTCTACTTTTTTATTGAGACACCGTTTAATGCACGAAGAAAATGAAGAGTATTTAGAGGCTTGTCAAAATGGTGATATTGTAGAAATTGCAGATGCCTTAGGAGATATGCTTTACATTTGGTGTGGCACAGTTTTAAAGCATGGTATGCAAGGTGTTATTAGCGAAATTTTTGATGAAATTCAAAGAAGTAATATGTCAAAACTTGATGAAAATAATAAGCCAATATTTAGAGAAGACGGTAAAGTTTTGAAGGGTGCAAATTACTTCAAGCCCAATATTAAAGGTATTTTGGAAAAACATGTTAAAAGTTTATAGGCTAAATTTTGATGACGATAAGTTTGCTGATGTTCGGCAAGTTAGAAATGATGTATTTGTTGTTGAACAAGGTGTTAGCGAGTCTGATGAACACGATGATTTTGATTTTTCAGCAAGACATTACTTAATAACAAAAAATGATGTCAGTTGTGGAGTTGCGCGTTGGAGAAATACAGATAAAGGTGTAAAGCTTGAACGTTTTGCAGTTCTTTCTAAATTTAGGGGTAGTGGTATTGGAAAACGTCTCGTTGAAGAAGTATTGAAAGATGTCTTACCTATGAAGCAAAAGATATATTTACACGCTCAGATACAGACCTTTGATTTTTATCAAAATTTGAGCTTTGAAAAAGACGGTGGAATATTCGAAGAAGCAGGCATTAAGCATTACAAGATGACATTTATACCTTAAATGTCCAGCCATTAATATCTTCAATTTTTCCATATTGAATATCTAGTAATTCTTTCTTGAGAATTGTAGCAAAGGAGTCTTGTTCTAAAACCTTTATATCAATTACCTTATCTTTAAATGTAATGGAATCTATTGGATTTAGAGTTACAGCAGTACCAACGCCAAAGGCTTCTTTTATGCGTCCATTATTATATTTTTCTATAATTTCAGAAACTGAGATTCTTCGTTCTTCAACCATAATACCTTTTTGTTTGGCAATAGTAATGATACTATCTCTGGTGATTCCGCCTAATATGCTATCACTTAATTTTGGGGTGATGATTTTATCATCTATTCTGAACATAATATTCATAGTCCCACACTCTTCAATGTATTCGTGACTTATGGCATCTGTCCATATGATTTGTGTAAAGCCCTCATTTTGTGCTTTTTTTGTAGGAGCGAAGGCAGCGGCATAGTTGCCTGCTGCCTTTGCAAAACCTGTACCACCAACAAAAGAACGGGCGTATTTTTGCTCAATTTTCAGATTTGTTTTTCCAGAATAATAAGTAGATGTTGGAGATGTTATAATAATAAATTTAAACTCGCTTGCTGGAGTAGCACGAATGAATTCGCTGTCGGCAATCATAAATGGGCGAATATATAAAGACATACTATCCGAATTAGGGATCCAATTTTTATCAATTTCTAATAAAGTTCTTAGACCTTGCATAAATATATCATCATCAATTCTTGGCATACACATCCTGTCAGCAGAACGATTTAGTCTTTTTATATTTTCATGAGGTCTAAATAAAAGGGTTTCACCTTGTTCATTTTTATAAGCTTTCATTCCTTCAAAAATAGCTTGACCATAATGAAAAACATGGGTTCCTGGATTTAAACTTAGTGGTCCATATGGAAGTATTTCAGGATTTTGCCATTTATTATTCTTGTAGGAGATACTGAACATATGGTCACTAAAACACTTGCCA
The DNA here is from genome assembly GCA_964004705.1 of uncultured Flavobacteriales bacterium. GTDB lineage: Bacteria > Bacteroidota > Bacteroidia > Flavobacteriales > UBA7312 > UBA8444. The sequence goes on from CAXFOQ010000039.1 coordinate 1,874, forward strand.
AATGATAAATTATCAAAGTCTGTATTCTCTATTTTGGACTGTATAGTTTTAGTAATTTTCAAAAACTTGCAATATTATATTAAATGTATCTAAAGTCGTGACCATCTTTTATTCTTAGAAGCGCATAATAAATCAATTTGATTACATTTTCAACATCATCTTTATGTACACTTTCAACAGTTGTATGCATGTATCTCAATGGTAATGAAATTAGAGCTGAAGCAACACCACCCGTTGAGTATGCAAAAGCATCTGTGTCAGTGCCTGTTGCACGTGATGCTGCTGCTCTTTGGAATGGTATTTTATTTATATCTGCTGTGTCAATAATTAAATTCAAAAGATTATTCTGAACAGCAGGGCCATAAGTCAAAACAGGTCCTTTTCCACAAAACAAATCACCTTGTTTAATTTTATTGATCATTGGTGTTTGGGTATCATGACATACATCTGTAACAATAGCTACATCAGGTTTTATTCTTTCAGTAATCATTTGTGCTCCTCTTAAACCAACTTCTTCTTGAACAGAGTTAGTTATATATAATCCAAACGGTAATTTCTTTTTATTTTCTTTCAGAAGTCTTGCTACTTCTGCAATCATAAATCCACCGACTCTGTTGTCTAAAGCTCTACCTACATAAAAAGTGTCGTTTAGTATCATGAATTCGTCTTTGTATGTAACTACACAACCCACATGAACTCCAAGTTTCTCAACTTCTTCTTTAGTTGTACAACCACAGTCTAAGAAAATATTATCCAATTTTGGAGATTTTTCTTCTCCTGCACGTCTGGTATGTATTGCAGGCCAACCAAATACTGCATCAATAACACCTTTATTAGTGTGAATATTAACTCTTTTAGAAGGTGCTATTTGATGGTCACTGCCACCATTTCTTCTTAAATAAATAAATCCATCTTTGGTAATGTAGTGCACAAACCAAGATATTTCATCAGCATGAGCCTCTATTACTACTTTATACTTGGCTTTTGGATTAATAACACCAACAACAGTGCCATATGTATCTACAAAATAATCATCTACATAAGGTTTAATATAATCTAGCCATAGCTTTTGACCTTCACTTTCAAAGCCTGTAGGCGATGCATTATTGAGGTATTGTTCTAAAAAAGCAATGGATTTTTTATTAGTTACAGTTTTTTTCTTTGCCATGTTTTTAGTGAGATTGGGTTAGCAAAATTAATAAAATATACTTAATTTGTATAGTGTTAAATTTGAAAATAACAGAGACTAATGATGGTAGTAAAACCCTAAAAATTCCTGAGTGGAATGAACACTATCATTCTACTCATGGTGCAATTAGCGAGGCTAAGCATGTTTATATAAAAAATGGTCTTGACCTTATAATATCTGATGAAATATCAATCTTTGAAATGGGTTTTGGCACTGGCCTAAATACTTTTCTGACATACCTTCACGCTTTAAAAAATCAACGTACTGTAAATTACTATACCATAGAGAAAGAACCTTTGTCTCTTAAACTAGTAAATAAGTTGGGTTATGTTGATTTATTAGGTGCTTTTTCAGAAGAACATATCTTTAACAAATTGCATATGAGTTCTTGGGATATACTTATTGAGATTTCAAATCATTTTCATTTATTTAAAATACATAATACAATTCAAGAATATGAGTTTGATACAACTTTTGATTTAATATTTTATGATGCCTTTGGTTTTCGTGTTCAGTCTGAATTGTGACAAAAAGATATTTTTGATAAGATAGTCAAATTTTTAAATAGAGGTGGTATTTTAGTAACATATTGTGCAAGAGGGGAAGTTAAACGTATTTTGAAATCTTTAGGTATGAAGGTAGAATCTCTTACAGGACCACCCGGTAAAAGAGAAATGATACGAGCGATTCGATTGTAAAAAGTAGCTAATAACTCTTTTTTTATAGAAAAAACCATAATTAGCAAATAAATTAATACATTTGCCCTCCTTTTTAATAGATAACATTATAAACAATATGGCTAATCACAAGTCAGCAAAGAAAAGAATAAGACAAACAGCAAAGAGAAATGCTGCTAATAGTTATTTTCATAAAACAGCTCGTAATGCTGTAAGAAAGTTAAGATCTACTACTGATAAAAAAGAAGCTACAGCTTTATTACCAGCTTTAGAGTCTATGTTAGATAAACTGACAAAAAGAAACATCATCCACAAAAATAAAGCTGCTAATTTAAAATCTAAGTTAGCTAAGCATGTTAATAGTCTATAATTGATTTTATAGGCTTTATGAATAGTGGCTTCTCACAAGAGAAGCCTTTTTTTTAACTTTGTTTTTATGAGCTATAATAAACTAGCTAAAAGACTTCTTTAGAAGATGATGTGCTAAGAAAAACTAATTTCCAAAATAGCTAAATTATTAAGTAATATAGATTTATTAGAAAATATCTTAATCAAGCATATAATGTTGGGGTAAAACACTTACTTTAGCTTTAAAGACGAATACGAGCTATAAATGCTGATTTATACACCTAAAATAACAAGTAGAATACAATATAGCTTTCAGCTTGTTTTCGATTCGGTTTGGCAAATAGATTATCAACTCACCGAAGATGTTGAATTTTTTCTCTCTCATCAAGGTGCTAAACTTAACTATTCTAACAAGCAATTAGCAGATGAATGTTTTCAAAAAGCGTATGGATTACTTTCTGAAAAGGGTATTTTAGATCAGGAGTTAATTTTTGATAAATGGTGCGAATTACCGACCTTTTTTAAAGTCAAAGATTCTTTTTTGCCTTTTGACGTATTTTCAGCATCTTTTTATCTGGTATCACGATACGAAGAATACCTGCCACATATAAAAGATCATTATGAACGTTTTACTAGTAAAGAAAGTTTAGCTTTTAAGCATGGTTTTTTACATCGTCCTTTAATAAATTTATGGCTAAAAGAGTTTAGAAAACTACTACAAAGAAAATTTCCATCTCTAAAGTTTCCAATAACTCAATTTACTTATCAATCCACAATAGATATTGACAATGCATATTACTTTTTAGAAAAAGGCTTTGTCAGAACTACAGCCTCTTTTATTCGTTCTGCTATGCAACTAGACAAAGATTCTATTAAGGAACGTAAAGATGTATTGTTAGGAAAATTGCCTGATCCTTACGATACTTTTGAATATCAACTAAAGTTGAATGAAAAGTATGGTATTGATGTTGTATATTTTGTTTTATTGGCAGATTATGGACTGAATGATAAAAACTGTTCTGTTTACAGTAGAAAATTCCAATTGTTAATTAAGCATTTGGGTGATTATGCTGAAATAGGAATTCACCCTTCATTCGCTTCCAATAAAAATTTTGATACACTATCTGTGGAAAAAAAGCGTTTAGAAAATATTCTAAAAAAAGAAGTAAAGTTATCAAGACAACATTTTTTAAAATTGGAAATACCCAAAACATACAGAAACCTATTGGAATTGTCTATTAGCGATGATTATACTATGGGTTATGCTGCACATTTGGGTTTTAGGGCCAGTATTTGTACACCTTTTTATTTTTACGACTTGGAGGTTGAGTCGTCCACTAAACTTAAAGTTCATCCTTTTTCAGTGATGGACTCAACTCTTAAATATTACTTAAAAACTCAACCAAATGAAGCCTTAAGTAAAATTCAATTAATTATTGATGAAGTTAAAAGTGTAAATGGGCATTTTATATCCTTATGGCATAACGAGACATGGAGTGATTATAATGAATGGAAAGGTTGGATTCACCTTTATGAGCAAATGCTACAATATATTAAAAAGTGATTCATTACGTAGCTAATAATAATATTGATTACGAAAAGTGGGATAAATGTATCATTGATTCTGTTAATAATACTTTTTATGCTAAATCTTGGTATTTGGATCTTGTTTGTGAGCAATGGGACGCATTAGTTCTTAATGATTTCGAAGCCGTTATGCCTTTACCCAAAAGAAAAAAATGGGGTATAAAATATATATATCAGCCATTTATGTGTCAGCAGTTAGGATTATTTCATAAGCATGAGAGATATTGTGTTGATGAATTTATTTTAGCAATACCTAAAGAAATTTTACATTTTAACTTCAATTTAAATACTCATAATTCATCGACAATTTCTGTGTTAAAGAGCAATGTGAACTATCTATTGCCGCTTGATAAAGACATCAAAGAATTGAGAGCTAATTACTCGAAAAGTCATTTAAAAAATTTAAGACGTGCCAAAAAGAATAATCTTTCTATTGCAACCGTGCCAGATAGTGCTGAACAGTTTTCTAAGAATAAACGTCTTTTAGCGTCTAGTTTTATGAATGCAAAGCAGTTTGATTTAGAGTTAAAAATTATAAATACTTCTCTAAAGCTTGGTAAAGGAGAAATCTTTTCGGTTAAGGGAGGTATAGGTAATTGCTGTTCTGTATTTGTCATAAACGATAATAAAAGATTGTATTTATTGAGCTCCTACTCTAATGAAGAAGGAAAACAAAAATCTGCTTATTTTTTCCTGTTAGATTATATCTTCTCATTAGAAAAATTTAGAGGTTTCGTTTTTGACTTTGAAGGCTCTAATTTAGAAGGTATAGCCCAGCGAAATAAAGGCTTTGGAGCTAGGCCAACAACCTATTTTACTATTTATCAAAGTTTGTGGGGCAGTTTTCTAAAATTAATAGGAATTACTAAGTAATTTTTTCCTTTAATTAAGTTGGTATTAGCAAACGTCAAATTCTTGAATATTGTAATTATAGAATATGTAATAATTGTATATAAATAATTAGTATCTACTCATTCCATTTATTTCATCTGCTCTTCAACTACTTAATTTTGGATATTAAATGTAAATAATTTGTAGTTTAGTTTAAAGTTTAAAAAACAACCATTAATATATTAATTTCCAGCAACTTTAAAAACTAATATTATAATAATTTATCAAAAAATGCGTTTTAATTTTTTTTAAAAAAAATAATGCAAATCATTCAATATATATCAGTTTTTTTGATGGGAGGTGTCAAATTCTTCTTAGCTATACCTTTGGCGGCTCAGTATGATTTTTCATTTTGGGAAACATTTTTTGTTAGTTGTATAGGAGGTGCTATGGGTATTATTTTTTTTGCAAAATTTAGAAAAGTAGTTCTAAAAATATACTATGATTTTTACCCTCGTGATTATAATGTAAAAAAGAAAAAAAGTTTAAAAGAAAAAATTGCAGTAAAAACTGCTAGAAAGTATGGCTTATTCGGAATTGCATTTTTGACTCCAATTTTTTTATCAATACCTGTTGGGACATTTATTGCACTTCACTTTTTCCCAAATAAGAAAAAAACTTTGCCTATCTTGTTTGCATCAGTTCTTGGATGGTCCTTTCTGCTAACATTTATATGGATTTAATATGTATAAACATATTTTTTTTGATTTAGATAGAACTCTTTGGGATTTTGAAAAAAACTCTAATGAAGTTTTGCTAGAATTATATCAACACTATGACCTTGTGAACAAGGTTAATGTCGATAGTAAAGAATTTATTGAAAAGTATAAATTTTATAATGAAAAACTATGGAATTTATATCGTCAAAATAAAATTGAAAAGGATGTGCTTAGAGACGAGCGATTTAAAATTACTTTAAAAGAATTTGGTGTACTAAATTCAGAATTAGCGATAAATTTAGGAAAAGACTATGTAGCTTATTGTCCAAAAAAAACTAATTTATTTTCACATACACACACAACTCTTAAATATCTAATTAGAAAATATAAATTACACATTATAACTAATGGTTTTGAAGAAGTGCAAATGCAGAAATTAGAAAATAGTAATCTAATCAATTATTTTGAGCAGATAATTACATCAGAACAGGTAGGATTTAAAAAACCTAGTAAACAAATTTTTAAATTTTCTATGCTTAAAGCTTGTGCTAAACCATCTAATAGTTTGATGATAGGTGACGATTTAAATGCCGACATTTTAGGAGCTAAAAATTTTGGTATGGATCAGGTATTTTTCAATCCTTTAAAATACGAACACTCTGATTCTGAGATTACTTACGAAATTAACTGTTTGAGTGAGTTAAAGGAGATATTGTAAATCCCATCTTTTTAAGATCTTCCCAATAACTGGGGTAAGATTTATTGACCACTTCTACATTCTTTAATTTAATATTAAAAAGTAAAGCAAAAGGAGCTATGCACATAGCCATTCTATGGTCATTATGGCTATCAAAACTTTCTGTTGGAGTATGCAAAACACTAGACTCTAGTTGTATAGTGTTTTCAGAATAACGACTGTGTTGCCCTATTTTATTTAACTCCACGTGAAGTGCTTTTAGGCGATGGCTTTCTTTTAGTTTAAGGTTGTTTAACCCCTTAATTTTGGCTGATTTTGATAACGCCGATAGAGTACAACAATACGCTTGGGCTAAATCAGGACTATCCATTAGATTAACATTGTAATCGTCATTTAAAATCTTATTAAACTTCTTGATATAAAGTTTGTTATTTTTAAATTCGTGTTGTATTCCAAATTTTTCAAATAAACTAAGAGCATAACTATCGCCTTGCCAACTATCTTTTGAAAGACCAGTAATGCTAACTTGAGCTGATTTGGCAATAGATACGCTTTGTAAGATAAAAGCTAGAGCACTCCAATCTGCTTCAATATTCAAATCATTATTTTTATAATGTTGAGCTTTTATCTTTATGGTATTATTTGTCCAAGATGATTGAATACCAAAATATCGCATAATGTCTAAGGTCATTTTAATATATGGCTTGGATAGCAGCTCACCTTTTAAGGATAATGAAAGTCCGTTTTTTAGTGTAGGTGCAATTAATAAAAGAGCAGAAACAAACTGACTGCTAACAGATGTGGAAATATTCACTTGTCCTCCTTCTAAAGTTTTTCCATTAATGGCTAAAGGAGGAAAACCATCTTTTTCTAGGTAATTAATGTCTGCACCAATACTATTTAAGGCCTCTACTAAATGGCTGATGGGACGTTCTTTCATTCGGTCACTACCCGTCAAAATATAACTACCTTTTTGCTGACTAAGGTAAGCAGTTAGAAATCGCATGCTTGTACCAGCATCGCCAATATCTATAGTTTTAGAAGTAGTCTGTAATGCTTGTACTAATGATTGAGTGTCGCTAGACTGCGAAAGGTTAAAAAGTGTGAGTTTAGATTTGCATAAAGCCTGAATGATGATCGCTCTATTACTTATACTTTTTGAAGGTGGCAGGATAAGGTCAGCATTAATCGATTTACTTGCATGCGAAATCAAAAGATCCATAATTATTAAAAAAAGTCAGAGCCTAAAATATTGTATTTACCAAGTCTTTCTTCTTTTAGCTCAAAACTAGTTACATCACCATCTTTGTCCCAGCTCATTTCAAAGTTTCTTTGTAAGTTATTATTAAGAAATCTAGCATTATTTGTTCTACCATCAACAAGAATAAATGTACCGGGCAATAATATGGACTCCATTAATAAAATATCTGCTGCCATAACGGTACGCTCGTCGCATTGAAATGTTATACCATTTACGCTACCTTTTACGTCTTTTGGATTAGGTCCGTCAAGGTAAATGAAGTCTGGTACGATATCTGGTAAATTGTCATAAAAGTGACAAATTCTACCATTAAAAGTATCAATTTTTATTTCTGAATAATGAAAATTAACGTGTTCTAATAAGTGATTAGGAAAGTTCGATTGGCTATATTCTATCCATTTTTTATCTGATTCAACAGAAAAAATTTGAAACATAAATCGGTTTCTAAGTACTGGTTTTTTCTGAAGACCTAAAAAGTCAGCTTTGTTTTTACTCAATGCATCAGCCATGACTATCGTGGATAGTCCAGAGCCAAATTCCAATACAGTAAATGCTTTTCTTTTTCTTATGAGTCGATGTAAACGGGCTAGATCTTCAATAACAGGCGGAAATGGTATATTTAATTTACCACTAACAGCATCAAAAACACCTTCTTTAAAATCAGCATTTGCATCAAAGTTAATGTATTGGTTTAAGCCTTCTTGTATAAGATATTCTTTTGCAGATTGCATAGTGTCAATTAAATGTCAAATATAACATTAAAAAATAGCCTTTATTTTCTCTATACTTAAATCATTATTGTAGCTACAAGAACCTATATCATCGAGAAGCGAGAAATTAATGTTATCGTGTTCATTTTTCTTATCGTTTTTGAGAAAAGGTAGGAGTTGATTTAAGGAAGGACAATCTAATAAATCGAAGTTAGAATTCAAATAGTCTTGAATTTCTTTTTTCTTTTCAAAATTGAGTGGCGATAACTCAGTTTCTAAATACATGCCTAAAGCAATAGCCTCACCATGAAGAATATCCTTTTCTTTCTTAAGGTAAAAACTTTCTATAGCGTGTCCCAAGGTATGCCCAAAATTCAAAATTTTACGTTTGTTATCTTCAAAAGGGTCGGATTCAACGATATCATTTTTTAGTTTGATAGAATGATGGATAGTATCTTCCCAATTTATTTTTTCAATTGATGTCTTCATTAACAAATGACAATAGTTTTTGTCAGCAATAAGAGCATGTTTAAAGATTTCAGCATATCCTGATAAAACTTGTCTATTGCTCAATGTTTTTAAAAATAGAGGATATATGTATACTCCTTTTGGAGATTTGAATAATCCGATTTGATTTTTCAAACTGTCAAAATCTATTCCAAGTTTTCCTCCAACTGAGGCATCGACCATAGCTAGTAGAGTGGTGGGCACTTGAATGAAATCAATACCTCTTTTATAACAAGATGCAGCAAACCCACCCATATCGCCAATAACACCACCACCTAAATTTATGAGTAATGATTTTCTATCAAATTT
>CAXFOQ010000040.1:0-10367 GCA_964004705.1 uncultured Flavobacteriales bacterium
AAAAAGATTGTTCTTCAATAATCCTTAATAAATAGATTGATTAAAGCCCCGAACATTACTGTTCGGGGCTTTTCATTATGTTTAATTTTAACCTTTATATTAGATTATTTAGCTATGTTTGTGTAAATCTTACAATTAGCAAATTCCGTGTTTAAAAAAGTAATTTTTTTTCTTTCACTTTTTAGCTGTTCATTATCTGCTTTTACACAAACTTTTATTGAGACTAAGCCAGAGGTTTACAAAAAATTAAATATTTCAGGCTCTTACAGATTTTATCTGCAGCATAGACATTTTGTCAATCCTTATATTACAGGAGTTAACGGACTTGATACGGCTCAATTAGTTAAAAAATCTATTCTTGTTGGTGACGCCACACAACTTCCTGAGTTAACACTGAACATTAGTGCTAACCCAAGTAAAAATGTATCCTTTGGAACAGATTTAACTTTTTGGAACCAAAAGACCGGTAACTTTGAATATTTTAGAGGGCTTAACTTGGGAATTAATTTATATGGTTCTTTTAAAACACCAATTGGAAATTATAATATTAAAACTGGGGGTATTCATTGGCTTAGGCTAAGTCGATTTACCATGAAAACTGCTGAAGGCTTTAATAGATATACGCTATTTGACCGTAACCCATGGGACCCGCAATACCCTATTTTTAGTCAACGCTACTCGGATTATTATAAAAGAGGAAGTGTTCAGCAAGATGTTCGTTGGGGAAACAAAGCCTTTCAAGGATTAGCAGTTGATGGTGGTGAATTGCCATACGGGCTTAATTTTACTTTTTTATATGGAAAAGCAGAATCTAGTGGGGTGCAATTAAGTGAAGCTGATAATAATAATTATCAGCAGTCTATACAGTTTTTAAATACTCAATTTTATTCATCATTATTACCTTCTTATGTTTTAGGTGGTCGTTTGACTAAAATCTTAGTCGCAGGAGATATAAGCCTTAATACGATAAACGGTTTTGCTTATTTGGACTCAACAGGCATAAGTATGAATCGCTATGAGTTTCACTCATTAGACTATTTATTGAAGGGCAAAGAATACACTTTTACAGGAGAATTAGGGATTTCCAAGTTTAATGATTTAAATTATGATTTTGCTTTGGCAGCAAAAATTAAGACAAGTAAACAACTTACCATTTTACCTTTCGATATTGAATATTTTTATATTGGTAAAAATGTTTACAACAACAATTCAGAAATTGTGAACACATCAGTTGTGGATTCGCAACCAGAAGACCCTGAACAAGGGCGTGTATTAGTACAAACAGGAAGCGCATTATTGGGTGTTGGTAGCTTAGCAAATAACAGAACAGGTCTTTCAATAAATACTGAGTTTGAAGTCAAAAGACTAAAAGTAAGTTTTGGACAAACGGTTTCAAAAGAGTTAGAACGTATCAATTCTAAACTTACTTATGGACGTAAAGTTAATTCCTTAACACTTTCAGAGTTTTTTCGCTGGGAATATCCCTCTAGCGTTGGGCCTTACGGCAGATTAAATAAAGTATATAGAGGGATTTATGAAACGGTAAATCTTGACAACATTAAAGAAGGAAAGATTAAGGACGACAAGTACTTTAACAGTTTTGAATTACAAGCTAAGTATGAATATAAGTTTAAAAAACTTAATTCTTATTGTTTTTATTTAGGCTCATTCAGTTCGGCTCAAAGTATGTTTTCTCCATTTGTAGTACTTACTGAAGAGGCTTATATTCGTCAATATGTTCACGAGTTTGAGAATTACCTTTCATTGAGTTCAAGAACAATTCTTACTAGCTATTTAGGAATAGAAAGAGTTATTGGAAATTATGAAACAGACATTAATTACAACACTTTTATGCCTCGATTTCAAACAACTGTAGGTGTAGGCTTAGGTATAGATTATAATTTATCAAGAAATACAGCATTGTACTTGCGTCATCGTTATTTTTCTTTTGAAGATAGAAACTTTGAATTGGACAATAACAACGGTCATGAGACAACGCTAGAATTAAAAGTTACTTTTTAAAACATAGAATATGAGATTAATCGCAATATGTTTTTTCGTTTTTACAGCTATTACAACAATGGCCCAAGAGAGAGTTAAAAAGATTGAGTTTTATGGGTCTGCCAAAACCAACATTTTACATCAGGATTTTGATGTGGATGGGGATACTATGAATTTATCTAAGGCTAACTATGGTCACTCTTTAATTGACTTAGGAATTTTGGTGAGACCAAGTTCTAATACTGAAATCGCTACTGAATTTAGGCTAAGAAATGAGCTTGGTGGATTTTGGGGAGGTGCTGTAACTTTCGGCATAAGAAAACTTACACTTAAAGGGGTTGTAAATGATGCTATTCGCTATAAGATAGGTGATATTGATATAGAAATGACTCCTTACAGCCTGTACAACAACAACTATCAAGATGTAGTTAATGAAGCGACAGTTTTTCAAATAGCTAGAGAAGTGATAGATTATGAAAACTATTTTAGTGGAAATACTTGGAGACAACAAGGTATTCAGTCGTCTTATGGATTTTATCTGAACAATGAAACCTTTAAGTCTATTGATGTAAATCTATTTTCTACAAGAAACAGAACTGCCGACCCTTCTTCGGCATCTCCAGAGCGTTTGTTCTCGGGGGGGCAAATAGGCTTGAACACCTCATACGGTTTAATAACCTTCCATTCTGCTAATTTGTTTGATTTGAAAAATACAGTTATCGACATGAACTTATATTATAATTCGGTCAATACTGTTTCAGCGAACATTAGTTTAGCTGACCTTCCAAAATTTAGCTTGAATTATGAAGGTGGAACTTCTAAGTCTAACTATGAGAACCTAATTGAAGAAGAAACGGTAACTATACAAGACTACTTTTGGAATTTAGGCTTAATTTATTCACCAACTAATAAATTTAGTGTGAGTGTAAACGGGATAAATACAGGCCCTCAATTCCGTTCACCATCGGCTCAAAATGTTCGTTTAGGTTATTCTTCTAGCAGCAATGTATTTCCAACTATTGGCAATAATCTTGCAGTTAGAAATATGGGCTTAATTGATTACTTATACAACGATGTTTTCTATTACAAAACCTTCGACAGTCAATTGGATTTGTACAACCCCGCCTTCAGTAATGCTTTACCTTACGGACTGTCAACACCAAACAGAAAAGGCTTTTCAGTAAGTTTAGATGAGTTGGTCATAAGAGAACAGTTTAATCTTTCTTCAAAGATTCACATGATGTCTGAAATAATAGGTTCAGGAACAATACATTTAAAATCATTTATGAAGATTATTGCTAAAGCAAATTACGATTATAAAAAATGGTCCGCAAACGCAGGCTTAGCTTACGAGTCTACATCAAGAGACGGTCAGGCCTACGAAAAGATAGAGCTAAGTTCGATGCTTTTTGATTTTGGTCTTGATTTTGATTTAACAGACCAACTATCTATTCTTTTCGGAACAAAGTATCATATAGCTGATGGGAATGAGTTATTAGCAGTTTACGATTCGTATAATAACCCCTTATATTTTGACCCAACTAGTTATGACGACCAAAAACAAATGTTAAACTCAATAGGATTAATGGTTAATTTTAGTGAACTTTCTAAATTAACAGCTTCGCTGAGTTCTTTCTCGCAAAAGACGGAACAAGAGTACAACTTTAACCAACTTCAACTACTGTATAGATTAAATTTTTAAGAGATGAAAAATTATTTTTTAACACTAATCATTGCTATTTCTTTTCTCTCATGCCAAAGAGAAAAACCAGAGTTTTTAGGAGGCAGTCTTAACGATCAGTTCGGTGAATTAGTTGTTTTAGAGCCTTTTATGTCAAATACGGCAAGCTTTAACTTTTCAATAGTTTCGCCTCGTTTTTTTGAAGCGCAATGGTCAAAAAATTTAAATTGGAGCTTGTCTATTAGAGCAACACAAACTGGTGCTAAAAAAATATTTACAGGATATTCAAATAAACTTGATATTGATAACGCATCTTGGGATGGCTCAGCTGATGACTTCCCTTCTTTTATGAAAGATGACGTATGTCAAGCTACGCTTACCCTAACAGATTCTGACACAATCATAGAGTTAACAACTACTGTAAATGTGAGTGAAATTAAGAATCCACAAGATGGCTTAAAAGTGGTTGCCGATTTTGAAGATGGCTTGCCAGTTAATTCATTACCCTTTGTTCAGCCTGGAGCTGAGCTAGCGGTTACAGAAAATTCAGCAGCTGTAGGCTCTAACTTCTTGCATTTAGGAGGGTATGTCCCTTATGATTATCTACTAACATCAATAAAAATTCCTGTACAGGAAATGGATATTTTTTCTGCCACTTCGCCCTTATTACTCTACTTCAATATGGCTACTATTGGTGGAATTTTGGGCGAAGTTCCTACTAATCAATTCCTAAAAATTATAATTAGAGAAGATGATGGTTCAAACCTAGCAAATGGAGAAAAGTATAGTATAGAGATAAATCCTGTTAATTGGGATACATGGCAGCTATTTACCTTACCATACTCGGACTTTGTTCTTGAGTCAGCTCCGGTAAATAATTTGAGAGAACCCGGCAAAATTAATCAGATTGAAATTATGTGTTTATCTTGTCCAGCAGAGTCAGCTCCTGACGGACCGACCTGTCCAGAAAACACAGACCTTATCGTAAAAACAGATATTGATTTTATAGCATTTACAGAAAATGAAAGTTATAAACCTTAATCTCATATTAGTTTTATTGCTTTTTACTGCATGCATGGAGTTTAAACCTATTGCAGTATATGACATAGAACCCGAGCAAGATAATTCTCAACAAGAAAAAGTATTTTTTGATGAGTCTTTAGGCTTATTATGGCAAGAACTTAAGGACTGTGCTGAGTTCAAAGTAGTAAAAGAAGAAGGTAATAATGTCATTCGATTAGATTGGAACAAAGTCAATTGTGATTGGGTAGGTTTTGGTAACAGCTGGTCTAATTTTGTGGCTGACGATATCAGTGAATTAATCCATAATTCAGCAATTTCTTTTCGTGTCAAAGCTGTTGAGTCTGAGCAAAGGTCAATACCCTTTGTTATTGGATTAGAAGACTATGGCGGGGGCAATTCCTATGTATTTTCTGATTTCAATGCCTTCGCCAATCAGTTGAGTATTACTGCTGACAAATGGACGACACTCTATATTCCTTTGTCTAGATATAACTTCTCTTATCAAGGTGTTGACCCTACCAACATCAAGCAAATGATTTTTCAGTTAGAGGGTGCTGGTAAAGTTTTTCTAGATGACATTAAGTTAGTGCCATTTACAAAAGAAGACTATGATCAAATGTTAGCCGATGTCGAAGAGATGAGGCCAAAAGGCAATCCTAATCAATTTATCTATCCCTCTAATTTTCAAGAGTTAGCTTGGAATATTGGTGTTAATGATTGCCATTCTCTAATGGAAAAAGATAAGCAAATTCACTGGCAGTGGAATTCTTGTGATTTCTACAACCGATGGGGTTTCAATTGGAACAATTGGTATGGCTTTAATTTGCGAGGAATTACGGATAAAACAGCTTTACAAATCGAGCTATCTTCTGATTTTTCGCCATTTAAGATTATATTGGAAGATTATACTGGTAAGAGCTCAGAGGTAGTTACTAAAAGCTACAACATTGACAATCAGAATGATTCTGTCTCGACTTTAAATATTCCTCTTACCGACTTTAAATTAATAGAAAAGCAATTTACTTTAGACCGAATGAAGCAATTTACATTTGTCGGTAATGAAAACGGTGGTTCAATGGTTATTTACGAAATCAAGTTAGTTAAACAATGAAATATTTAAGTTATATAATTCTAGTAATATTGTTGTGGTCGTGTGAACAAACGGTTTATGATAATCCTGAATATACTTTAGTATTTGAAGATAATTTCCGTTCTGAAAGTATTGATGAGTCCAAGTGGAATTTTGAAATAGGAACAGGCTGTCAGTATGGTCCTAACCTTAACGGTTGGGGAAATTTTGAAGACCAATACTATAAAAAAGAAAACGCCTCAATTGTTGACAATGACTTTTTGCAAATAGAGGCTAAAGAAGAAAACGTCTTATATTCCGATGCTTGTGGGTTTAATCAAATAAAAAATTACACCTCTGCTCGACTTAATACCAAGAATAAATTTGATTTCACATACGGAAAAGTTGAGGCTTCTATAAAGTTTGATAAAGCAATTGGTTTGTGGCATGCCTTCTGGATGTTACCGAGTTTTCCTCAAGAAATATGGCCTTACTCCGGAGAGATTGATATTTTAGAATTTGCGAATAAAGAAGGAGAATACTTCTATGCAGGTACAATGCACCATACTGGACCACTCATAGGCACGGATTTTCCCTATCAGAACGAAAATTATTTTAACTCTTTTCATGTCTATTCAATAGAATGGGACCTTTCTACCATAAAGTGGTATGTAGATGATGTCTTAATTCAAAATGTGGTTAGAACAAGTAGCAGTGTTCTTGACGACAATTGGCCTTTTGACAAAGAGTTTCATTTAATTTTAAATACAGCCGTTGGAGGTACATTAGGTGGGCCACCAAACCTAGCTGACCAATCCCAATTCATGTTGGTAGACTACGTCAGAGTATATCAAAAAATAAGCAACTGATGAGGTATTTATTTATTTTCATATTCATTCACTCTATAGCCCTTGCACAAGTAGTACCTGTAGAGATTGTAAAATCTGACAAAGGATACGAATTACTTAGAGATGGCAAACCTTACTATATCAAAGGAGTCGGTGGCTTAGAATATTTAGAGAAAGCCAAAGAGTATGGTGCTAATTCATTTAGAACGTGGTCTACTGAAGATGCCAAGATGTATTTGGACAAAGCTCAAGAACTAGGCATGACAGTATGTTTAGGTTTTTGGGCTCAACACGAAAGACACGGTTTTGATTGGAGTAATGAAGTGGCAGTTAAACTTCAGCTAAAAAGCTTTGCTAAAGTAGTAGATGAAGTAAAAGATCACCCGGCTTTATTGATGTGGGCAGTAGGTAATGAGGTGGACTTATTCTATTCCAACTTCGACGTATGGAAGCACATCAATGACATTGCCCTAATGATTAAGTCTAAAGACCCTCACCACCCTATAACAACGGTAACGGCTGGTTTGGATGTTGCTGAGGTTAAGCTCATACAAAAATATGCTCCTGATTTAGATTTGTTAGGGGTTAATACCTACGGCGGACTGGACTTTGCTATAGAGTCTTTACCTTACTATGGTTGGGACAAGCCCTATATCATTACTGAATGGGGGCCTAACGGTCATTGGGAATCACCAACAACAGATTGGGACATACCTATAGAGCAAACAAGTACAGAAAAAGCTAAATCATATAGAGAACGTTATGAAATGATATTTGCAGACTCTACGAATTGTTTTGGTTCTTATGTTTTTCTATGGGGATTTAAGCAAGAAACCACATCTTCATGGTATGGGCTTTTCCTAAAAGACGGCACACAAACTAGTGTGATAGACGTTTTGATAGAGAAGTGGTCAGGTCAAAAGCCTACTAACCTTGCGCCAGACATAAATTCTTTTACAATAAATTCTTTGGACGCTCATCAAAGCGTTAAAGTAGGTAAGCGTAGTATTATGGAAGTTAATGTTGACGCTTTTGACCCTAATAATGATAAGCTTTCTTATCACATAGAAATAGTGCCTGAAAGTACTGACACTAAATCAGGTGGTGATTTCGAAAAAGCACCCATGGCTGTATTTCAAAAAGTATTTTCAAACGCTAAATTTAAGGTTAAAGCGCCATCAAAAAGCGGCAAGTACCGTTTGTTTGTTGTCATTAAAGATGGAGAAAAAGGGGCGACTGCTAATATTCCTTTTCTAGTCAATTAATAAGTCAATAAGTTCAGCATTAAAAGTTTCTACACCCAGCTGATTCAAATGGTGCGGGTCGTAAAAGTGTAAACTATCGTCTAATTTGATTAAGGTATTGAAATTATAATAGCTTGAATATTCTTGCATTAATTTATCAAAACCAGCATTGTCGGCATAGCTATTATATTCCGAAGTTGTTACGGGAGCTTGAACTAAAATCAATTCAATGTCTTTTGACTTGACCCAGCTAACTAGTTCTTTAAAGGCCGCCATTTGCTCAGGGTTTATATTTTTTTCTAATGGGCTTTTATACTCAAACTGATCATCATGTCTCTGTACATAACCACCAGAAATATAGGTGTCTTTTCCGATTTGTTGTGCTTCAACAAAGTCTTTGTCTAAGTTTAATAATTGTCTAATACCAGAATAAATTAAGGTGTTATATACTTTAATGTGATTCAACTCAATAGCCATCTTGATTGTTTGAATGTCAATTTTACCGTTAGATATAATATCCAATGCTGACTCTATTCCATCTGAGCTTATCGATTGTGGACAGACTTCAAAAATAATTTTCTTAGGTTGTAAGTTATCGATGTGTTTTTTTAACAACATTAAGCTTTGTGCTGGCGCCTGACTACTAGAGCCTAAGTTAAAACTATGAACACCACTTTCTTTGAAGATGCGTGTGTCAAAACCACGGTATACGTGTGATGAGCCTAGAAAAAGAACATCAACGTTTTGATATTTGTCGAGCTCTGATAGGCGAGAATGTAAATGACCACCTCTTTGCTTATAGATTAAATTACTATTAAGCCATATGGGCATTACGCTACCCCAAAAGAAGATTAGAATGAAATATGTTAAGATAGAAAAACATAAAAAAGTAATACTATATTTTACGAAAGACTTCATTAGAATTGAAAATATATAAAGGCGTTTTCATTAGTTGGAATATACATACCGATAAGGAATATTAAAAAAGCATAAAGTAACCATCGTTTTAATCTGCCTTCTTCTTTCGTTATGTAGTCTATGGCGAAATCTCCTTCTCTACCAAACCATTCCAAAGCTATAAAAAAGACAAGTAGTATAATACAGATTGTAGATTGTATATTACCTTCAAATTGAGGTGTTTCAAAAAGACTTTTACTAAATATGCCCTTAAGATAAGACCAAGCATGACTTAGCGTTTCGGCTCTGAAAAACACCCATGCTAACATTGTAAGAAGAAACGTAAAAACTATTGAAAAAAGCTCTTTTATGCTTGGGAAAAGTCGTCCTTTAGCCACAATTTCTAAATGATTTCTATTATTATCAGTTAGCAATAGTGGGAGAAAGAAGACTGCATTTAGTAATCCCCAAAAAATAAAAGTCCAGTTAGCACCATGCCATAAACCACTAATTATAAATACAATAAATACGTTACGAACATTTTTACGCTTACTGACGCGACTACCTCCCAAAGGGATATAGACATAATCCCTAAACCAGCTACTTAAAGAGATGTGCCATCTTCTCCAGAATTCAGCAATATCTCTTGAAAAATAGGGAAAGCTAAAGTTTTTCATGAGTCTAAAGCCAAATAATCGCGCTGTACCAATTGCGATATCGGAATAGCCTGAAAAATCGCCATATATCTGAAAGGTGAAAAATAATGCACCAAGAACTAATACACTTCCTGAATATTCCGCAGAATTATTGAAAACGAGATTAGCTACCTCAGCGCAATTGTCGGCGATGACAACTTTTTTGAATAAGCCCCATAATATTTGTTGCATACCAGCTACCCCATCGGCCCGACTAAACCTTCGTTTCAAAGAAAATTGTGGTAATAGGTTAGAAGCACGTTCAATTGGTCCTGCCACTAGCTGAGGGAAGAAGCTCACAAAGGAGCTAAAGGCTATAAAATCATTGGTAGCTTTAATTTTTTTACGGTAAACATCTATGGTATAACTCATCGTCTGAAAGGTGTAAAAGCTAATGCCTACTGGTAAAATGATATTTAGACTATTACCTTTTATTGCTACACCAAAAAGCGAAAACGACTGAATAAATTGTTCAATAAAGAAATTGTAATACTTAAAAAAGCCAAGAAAGCCGAGGTTGACAATAATGCTAAGCCATAGCAACGCCTTTCGTTTCTTATGACTATCCTCGTGAGATAAAGCTAAACCTACAATATAATCTACTATTGTGCTTATGACAATGAGAGAAAGAAAGCGCCAATCCCAACAACTGTAAAAATAATAACTAGCCAGAACAAGTATGATATTCTGAATTTTTATCGACTTGTAGAATAGCCAATACAGGCTAAAAACAAGAGGTAAAAAAAACGCGAAATCTAAAGAGTTGAATAACATCTTAGCAAATTATCAGTAAACAAACATACATACTAAATCTCAATTTAACAGTATGTATAAAAAAGCCCCAAGCATATTTACTCGGGGCTTTAATCAATCTATTTATTAAGGATTATTGAAGAACAATCTTTTTGT
>CAXFOQ010000041.1:0-10352 GCA_964004705.1 uncultured Flavobacteriales bacterium
ATGCTGAAGGTGCAAAACGACAAAACTCACATTTTTCTATAATTGATGTGAAGTTATTTATTACTGTTTCAGTCACTCCATTTTTATTAAAGTAGTCATTGATAGTGTCTTTGGATAAATCAGCCATATTTACATTAAATTTATTGGAGAAATAATTCCAAAGCGACTTTTCTATTTCTTCAAAAAAATGCTCTTTTTCATCATTTTCGAGGTGTTTTTGGGCTTTTTTTAGTCTTTTTTGAGCAAAAATAAGCGATTTTCGATATTTTCTCAAAACAGGATTTCTATTATTCTTTTCCTCAAAATATAAATAAACGAAGTATACAATAACAGCTAAAATTGGTATTGAAACTAGTATTATAAATAGCCATTTGTTGAAAGGGTTATTATTAAACCTCTTTAGTGTTGTATCAGCTTTTATTGTACTGAATACTTGAGAATTATTGTTGTTTTGAAGTTCTTCAGAAGATAAGTAGGAGTTTTCGTTTTTTTCGCCTTTTAGAACATTTATTATTATGTCTTGAGTTTTAAGGCTTTTATAAGTCTTTGTTTTGGTATTAAAGTAGCTAAATTCTATTCCTTCTATGATGTATTCCCCTTTATATCTTGGTATCAAAAGGTGTTCAAATTCGATACTTCCTGCGATTCCACTTTTTGTACTAAATGTCTTATCTTTTTTTTGTGGGTCATAAGCTTCAAAGTTTGAAGGAAAATCAATAGGAATGTTATCTATCAAGTGGATATTGCCATTTCCCGAAAGGGTCAGCTTGTAATTAATAGCTTCATTGGCATCGGCTGTTGTTTTGTCTACAGACGATTTAATTTCAAATTGACCTACTGCACCATTAAAATTTTCAGGCGCACCATCTGGCAAATCTTTTACATTAACCGTAATATTTTTTGATTGTATCTTTTCTTCAATATTTTGATAAGAACCAAACATTCCAAACGGATCTCCAAATGGGTCTCTTCTGTTACGTTGTTTTTTAACTTGCACAGTGACGTTTATTTCCATAGGGTCAATATTTAACTTACCACTTTTTTGAGGTGTTAAGATAAACCGACTTATTTCCCAAACGTTGTGTCTTTCACCATCTATAACTTCTAATTTAGGCGTTGATTTAGTTTCTACATCTTCTTTCCAAAAGCCATTAAGTTCAGGTATAGTTGATATATTAATATCAGCTAAGTTTATTTTTGAGTACAGTTTATAGCTGACCACTATTTGTTCACCTTGATAGATGTTTCTTTTATTGACTGTTGCCTTTATATAAACGTTTTCAGCTATGTTGTAACTAGCACTAGACTTGGTGTTAGGGTTAGCCTTGGTTACATTCATTATTCCTGCTTTGGAACGAATAAGCTTTCCATTGGAAGTAATACTTGCTTCTCCAATCTTGAGTTCACCTTCCTTTAGTGCAGTTACGTAGTAGGAGTAGGTTGTGCTTTGAGAACGGCTAATTTTGCCATTAATTATTTGCATACTACTGCTTGAAGATTGATTAGGTCCACTGATTTTCCTTAGTCCATTAAAGGTAGGCGGATTAAAGCCTGTACCTTCTCCATCTAGAGTGAAATCTATTCTAAATTCTTCGCCAACAGCTACTGGATTTTTGCTAACAGTTAACTCTAAGCTTTGTCCGAATGAGAGGAAAGGTAAAAAAGCAAGTATGTAAATAATCCAATTCTTCATCTACCAATCCTTTAGAATTTTGAGTTTCACTCCCTGTTGTTTCTTCTTTTGTAAGTCCTCCTGAAGTTCTTTTTCTTGTTGTTGTAAAGCATCTAATATTTGTTGTGCTTCTTCTTCAGTCATCTCATTGGGATCTTGAGGTTGTTTAGGTTCTTCTTTTTTCTCTTCTTCTGAGTGTTCTCCTTTTTCATTTTGGTTTTCACCTTTATCTTTTTCTTCTTCTTTTTGCTCCTCTTTTTCTTCCTTATTATCTTCTTCTTTTTGATCTTCTTTTTCTTGCTCTTGACTTTGATTTTTCATTCGCATAGCATAAGCCAAATTGTGTTTAGTATCCAAGTCTTTTGGGTTGTTTCGCAGTGCATTTTTATAGGCTTCTATGGCTTCGTCTAATTTTTGCTCTTTAAGTAATGAATTCCCTAAGTTATGATAGCTTTCTGACTTTTTTATTTTATCATCAGTTTTTTCTGATAGTGCTTTGAACAATGAATTAGCTTCACTGTAACGTTCTTGTTTATAAATTGCATCAGCCATATTAAAAGAAGCTTCAAATGAGCTTTGGTCTTTCATCAATGCTTCTCTGTATAGTTGTTCAGCATCGCTGTAGGAACTGTCTTTATAGGCGGTATTGCCTTTTCTGATTTTACTATTGGGATGTTGAGCAAAAACTACAACTGAATTTAGTAGAATAACAAATAATGTGAGTCTAACTTTCATCTTCTTCAAACAAATTAATTTTACTACTCCATTTATTTTTTCTTCCTTTCATTAGTGTTTCTATAATTAGAAGAATTATAGCCAATCCAATAAACCATTGGAATCGGTCCTTATAATCAGTAAATACTTTGGAGCCAATTTCTTTTTTCTCCATTTTGTTTATTTCCTTAAACAAAGCATTTAGACCACTTTGTGTCGAATTGGCACGAATATAAGAGCCTCCACCTGATTGGGCTATTTGTTTGAGCATTCCTTCATTTAAGTTAGTAATAATAGTATTTCCTTCTCTGTCTTTTTGATAAGAAGTTATAGAACCGTATCTATTTTTAATTGGAATAGGACCACCTTCTGCAGAACCCATTCCTATAGTGTGCACAAAAATACCTAATTCTTGTGCTTCTTTAGCCTTTTCAATGGCATCATCTTCGTGATTTTCACCATCTGTAATAACAATTATGGCTTTGTTTTGGTCATTTTTTAAATCAAAACTTTTTATGGATAGTTCAATAGCTTTTCCTATAGCCGTTCCTTGAGTAGGTACTATACTAGTATTGATGGTAGATAAAAATAACTTAGCAGCAGAGTAGTCGGTTGTAATTGGTAGCTGTACATAAGCATCACCAGCAAAAACAATCAGTCCTATTCTGTCGCCATCAAGTCTATCAATCAATTTAGATATGGATTGTTTAGCTCTCATTAAGCGGTTTGGTTGGAGGTCTTCAGCTAGCATACTATTAGATAAATCAATAGCAATCATAAGATCGACTCCTTCTCGTTTTACTTCTTCCATTTTGGAGCCAATTTGAGGGTTGGTAATTCCTATTATGAGAGAGCCAATTGCAATAGCGAACAAAATAAATTTGAATCGATGCTTAAATTCTGAGGCCATGGGCATTAGTTTATTAACTAGTGAAGGATGTCCAAATTCTGCAATAGCTTTTTTTCTCCATCTTACGTAAAAGATAAACCCAAGTATAATTATCGGTATAAGAACCAATAAAAATAACCATTCGCTATTTTCGTATCTCAACATTAGGTTATACTTCTAAATAAAGTGAGCCTGAGTATAAACTCAATGATTAATAAAGTTAATGCCAAAAGTGCCAACGGGAAAAATTCTTCTTTTTTCTTATGATATTCTTTAACTTCAATCTTTGATCTTTCCAGTTGATCGATTTCTTTGTAAATGGACTCAAGAGCTTTGTTTGAAGTTGCTCTAAAATACTGACCGTTAGTTACTGAGGCTATATTTTGTAGTGTTTCTTCGTCTATTTGTACTTCTACATCTTGATATACTGTTGTACCAAAAGGTGTCTTAAAAGGGTAAGGAGCAAATCCTTGTGTGCCAACACCAATGGTATAAACTCTTATGTCGAACTTCTGTGCAATCTTAGCAGCTGTTAAAGGGGCTACCGAGCCTTGATTATTGACTCCATCTGTTAATAGAATAATAACTTTGCTTATGGCCTCACTTTCTTTTAGTCTGTTAACAGCGGTAGCTAAGCCCATTCCGATAGCAGTACCATCTTCAACCATTCCACTTTTAACATTTGCAAATAAGTTCTGTAATACTTGGTGGTCTGTAGTTAAAGGACATTGAGTAAAACTCTCGCCACTGAATATGACTAGTCCAATCCTATCATTTGGACGCCCAGAAATGAAATTCATAGCCACATTTTTTGAAGCTTCCAGTCTATCTGGTTTTAAATCCTGTGCTAACATACTAGATGAAATATCCATTGAGATAACAATATCAATACCTTCTGTCGTCATATCTTCCCAAGACAAGGTCGATTGTGGTCGGGCAAATGCAATTATTAGAATGGCTAAAGCTATGGTTCTAAATAGAAATACAATATGACGACCTTTTGCCTTCCAGCTATTTTGAGTAATACCTTTTAAAGAAGAAATTTGCAGTTGTGCAGCTTGTTCTCTTTGTCTAAAGTAATTCCATATCCAAAGTAATGGTATTAGAGCCAAAGCGTATAAATAATCGGGGTTATTGAATGTCCAATTATTCCACATTATCGATTTCTTTTTTAGGTTTTGTTTGGTGAATAAAGTCGTATCCTATTTTTAGACTTTCTTCATTTTCTATTTGTAAAGGCTTAGCCTTAGCGAATTTGGCTAAATCAGCTCTATTCAAAAGTTCTTTTAGGCTGATAATATCTATGCCTTTTTGTTGAAGCTCAAAAAGAATTTCTTGAGTAGGTATTTCCATTGCAGGAGTACCAATACCGTTTTCAATGTAAGTTCTAATAATTTCAGAAAGTTCACTGTAATATTCCTTTACATTATCTTTTTGCCATAATTTTTTAGCATTAAGTTTTTCCAGTTCATTAAGAGCAATTATAAATGGTGGAATCACTCTTTCAACAGTTTTGATATCATCTGGATTTTTCTCTCTGTTTTTAACATACCATCTAATTATGTAAATCAAAAGGGCAAGTATGAGAAGTGTTATAAGGTAAGGGCTTAGTTCCTCAAAACTTATTGGAGTATGTATGGGTATTTTAATATCTTTAAGTTCAGCATCTTCTGCCAATTCTATTGTATTAACTATTATGGGAATAGAGTCGCTAACAAAAGACTTAAACTGAATAGATGGTATGTAATATATCCCGCTATCCCAAGCTGTCAAAACATAAGATTGAGTGAGTTGCCATCCTTCATTAGTTTTTATACTGTCTACTAGTGATTTAGAAACAATTTCTAGAGCACCTATAGTATCTATGAAATTAGGAAGGCTATCACCATCAAATATATTTGCTTCTATGTAAAAGTTTATTTGATCGCCAATAAGGATATTGGTGCTGTCAACTTTGACGCTGAGTTGAGCAAAAATAGTTGTAGGTAGCAGAAGAAGTATTAGTAGCTTTTTCATTTACCTCTACGTTTAAAAAATTGGATTAATGGCATGATGTAATCTTTATCAGTACGCAGTTGAATGGTATCAACACCGCTTGTTTTAAACAATTGATTTACAGATTGTTCATTTTGCATATAATTTTTATTGTAAGATTCTCTTATTTCTTTGCTACTTGTGTCAATCCATTTGATTTGTCCTGTTTCTGAGTCTCTCATTTGAACAAGTCCTACGTTAGGTAATTCTTCTTCTCTTAGATCGTGAACTCTAATGGCTACTATATCGTGTTTTTTATTGGCTATTTTTAGTGGAGCGTCAAAATCATCAGCAATGAAATCAGAAATAACAAAACAAACGCTTCGTTTTTTTATAACATTATTGAAATAACGCAATGCTTCTCCAATATTTGTTCCTTTGTTTTTAGGTTCAAATACTATTAATTCTCTAATAATTCTAAGAATATGTGATTTACCTTTTTTGGGCGGAATGAATTTCTCGACTTTATCACTGAAGAAAATAACTCCTATTTTATCGTTATTTTGAATAGCCGAAAAAGCTATAACAGCCGATAATTCAGTGACTAACTCTTGTTTCATTTGATTTTGTGTTCCAAAGTTTTTAGAGCCACTAACGTCAATCATAAGTATGACGGTCATTTCTCTTTCTTCTTCAAATACTTTGATGAAAGGATTGTTGAATCGAGCTGTTACATTCCAGTCTATAGTTCTGATATCATCGCCAGGTTGGTATTCTCTGACCTCGCTAAAAGCCATTCCCTTTCCTTTAAATGCAGTATGGTATTCACCTGCAAAAATATGATTGGAAAGACCTTTAGTCTTCAATTCAATTTTTCGAACTTTTTTTAATAATTCGCTGGTCTCCATTATGGAATTTCAACAGTATTTAGAATTTCAGTAATAATATCTTCGCTACTAATGTTTTCAGCTTCTGCTTCGTAAGATAATCCTATTCTGTGTCTAAGAACATCGTGGCAGATAGAACGAACATCCTCAGGTATTACATACCCTCTTCTTTGTATAAAGGCAAATGCTTTAGCAGCAGATGCTAAGCTAATACTTGCTCTTGGCGATGCCCCAAAACTTATTAAGTCCTTGAATTTTGTTAAGTCAAATTTTTCTGGAAAACGTGTTGCAAAAACAATATCTACAATATACTGCTCTATTTTCTCGTCCATATATACTTCTTTAACAAGTTCTCTAGCATTAATTATCTGCTTGGGTTTAAGAATTTGATTGGCTTTAGGGAAAGATTTTGCTAAGTTATTTCTTATGATTAGTTTTTCTTCATCTTTTGTTGGGTAATTGATAACTACTTTTAGCATAAATCGATCAACTTGCGCTTCTGGTAAAGGATAAGTTCCTTCTTGCTCAACTGGGTTTTGTGTGGCTAAAACTAGAAATGGCTCATCTAACTTAAATGTTTCATCGCCTATAGTGATTTGTCGCTCTTGCATAGCTTCTAAAAGAGCAGATTGTACTTTTGCTGGTGCACGATTGATTTCATCAGCTAGAATAAAATTAGCAAAAATAGGTCCTTTTTTAACCGAGAATGTTTCGTTTTTAGGACTATATATTTGTGTTCCTAAAACATCGGCAGGTAATAAGTCAGGTGTAAATTGTATCCTACTGAAATTAGCGTCAATAGTAGTTGCCAAAGTGTTGATAGCTAGTGTTTTTGCTAATCCAGGAACTCCTTCTAACAAAATATGGCCATTGGAAAGTAATCCTATGAGAAGTCGTTCTGTCATATGCTTTTGACCGACGATCACTTTGTTCATTTCCATCATCAGCATATCGATGAAAGCACTTTCTTTATTGATTTTTTCGTTCAATTCTTTAATATTGACAGTTGAATTTGTATCCATAGTTTATATAAATTAATTGCAAATTTAATAAAGTGCTTTAATTTTTTCAAGATTCAAACGCTACAAATCCAATTCTATTGCACTAAAAAATTAATTTTATTATGTATCAATTTACGATTAAATTATTTACATTTTGAAATTCTGACAAAAGGTTATTTTTATAATTTCAATTGAATATCTTAGCGCTGTTCAATATATGCAGCGATTTTTCATTGAAATAATGTATGATGGTTCTAACTATCACGGTTGGCAGATTCAACCTAATTCTATTACTATACAAGAGCAATTAGAAAAAGCAATCAGTACTATATTGAATAAAAAAATTGGGGTTGTGGGAGCTGGACGTACTGATACGGGCGTTCACGCCAAGCAATTTTTTGCACATTTTGATTGCGTCTCCAATCTTTTAGATACAAATATCATTTATCGTCTTAATTCTTTTCTGCCTAAAGACATTTGTATAAAATCTATAAGGAAGGTTAAATTAGATGCACATTGTAGATTTGATGCGCTTTCAAGAACTTATGAATATATAATTAATAAATCTAAAAATCCTTTTTTAGTTAATAAAGCTTATTTTTTAAACAAGTGTTTAGATGTTGATGAAATGAATAAAGCAGCTAATTGTTTATTTGATTTTATTGATTTTACATCATTCTCTAAATTACATACACAAACTAAGACTAATAAATGTAAAATAAAGAAAGCAGTTTGGGAACAAAGGGGTGAAACACTTGTCTTTATTATACAAGCAGATCGTTTTTTAAGAAATATGGTTAGAGCTATTGTGGGTACTTTAATAGATGTAGGATTAAACAAAATAAGTATTGATGATTTTAAGATTATTATAAAATCAAGAGATAGAGCACAGGCTGGAAAATCTGTTCCTGCACATGCCTTGTATTTAAAAAAAATATGTTATCCTGAAAATATTTGGTTATGAGTGAAGTAGTAGGGAAGACTTTTGACGCACCAATGTTAATGAGACTTTTGAGGTTTGTAAAGCCTTACTTAAATGTTTTTTATGCAACTGCAACTTTTGCAATTTTAATTGCTTTTTTATCTCCTCTAAGGCCTTTGTTGATACAACATGCTTTTGACAATTATATTCTTACCCCTAATGAAGAAAAACTTCTAACAATTACTATTTTGTTAGTGAGCTTATTATTTATCGAAAGTATATTTCAGTATTTTTATACTTATTGGTCTAATTTTTTAGGTCAAAGTGTAATTAGAGACCTAAGATTACAGATCTACAAAAAAATCATCAATTTTAAACAACAATATTTTGATAAGAATCCGATTGGCGCATTAGTAACTCGTGTTATTTCTGATATAGAAACTATTTCAGATATATTTTCTCAAGGTTTATTAGTTATCATTGCTGATATTCTTAAGTTAATAATTATAATTGTCGTAATGTTTGTAACTGACTGGCGATTAGCTTTGTTAAGCTTATCATCAATTCCTTTGCTTCTAATAGCTACATACTGGTTTAAACGCTCTATAAAATCAGCCTTTCAAGATGTTAGAAAACAAGTATCCATCTTAAATACTTTTGTGCAGGAGCATATTGTTGGTATGTATGTTGTACAATTGTTTAATAGAGAAAATATTGAGTTTGAAAAATTTAAAAAAATTAATAATAACCACAAAAGTGCTCATATCAGATCCATATGGTATTACTCCGTATTTTTTCCAATTGTTGAAATTTTATCAGCTATTTCTATCGGATTACTCATCTGGTGGGGAGGCATAGAAGCCGCAACTACTACAAATGTTACACTTGGAGAATTAATAGCTTTTATATTGTACATTCACATGTTGTTTAGACCTATTCGCCAGTTGGCAGATCGTTTTAATGTTTTACAAATGGGAATGGTAGCTTCTGAAAGAGTTTTCAAAGTTTTAGACACAAATGACACTATCCCCAATTTAAGCAATTTGTCATTAGATAATTGTAAGGGTGAAATTGAGTTCAAGAATGTTTGGTTTGCTTACAACGATGAGGATTGGGTTTTGAGAGATGTTTCATTTAAAGTTTCTGCAGGAAAAACATTAGCTTTGGTAGGGGCTACTGGAGCTGGTAAGTCTTCGATAGTCAATTTATTGACTCGTAATTATGAAATTAATAAAGGTTCTATATTAATTGATGGTATCAATTATTTGGAATATGATTTAAATTCATTAAGAGAAAATATCGCTGTAGTATTGCAAGATGTGTTTTTATTTTCTGATACTATTTATAATAATATCACTCTTGGAAGAAATATAAGTTTGGATAAAGTAATAGCTTATGCTAAAGATATTGAAATAGATGACTTTATAAAATCTTTACCTGGAGATTATAATTATAATGTTAGAGAAAGAGGTGGTATGTTGTCAATGGGTCAGCGACAATTAATATCTTTTGTAAGAGCATATGTTAATCAACCAAAAATATTAGTATTGGATGAAGCTACTTCAAGTATAGATTCAGAGAGTGAGTATTTAATTCAACGTTCATCAGAAAAGCTAACAAAAGATAGAACCTCGATAATAGTTGCTCATCGTTTGGCTACTATTCAAAATGCTGATACTATTATTTTATTTGAGGATGGAAAGCTAATAGAAAAGGGTACTCATCAAGAATTACTATCTAAAAATGGTAAATACAAGCTTTTGTATGATTTACAATTTCAAGCTAGCTAAACATGAAATTTTATATAATTTGTTGTGGGTTGATAAATACTAAAATCATCACTCTCATATAAATATTTTTATAGGGACACTTCAAGCTATTTTTTATTCTTAAAATCTTTTAGATAACTGATTAAATAAATTGTAGATAGTTTTAAATTATAAGCATCTGAGTTTAATATTATATTGAAGTGATATAATTAAAGGCTGAATATTATCAAATTCTTCATAAAAATGGAATACTTTTAGTAAATTGCGGATGTTTAATAAGATGATTATGAAGAAAGTAATACCTCATTTTTTTTTCACACTAATTCTTAGTGCCTTTTATTTTAATGCTTATTCTCAAATAACTACGGATTCAAACTTTCCTTATGACTCTCCAATTTTTTTAGTTGATAGTTTATTGTTGGGTGAAGGAGTCGTTGCTACTAATCATACTTTCCAAGGAGACCCTTTACAAATAGGCTTCTTTAATGGTGAAAATAGTAATATTGGATTAGATAGTGGAATAG
>CAXFOQ010000042.1:0-9863 GCA_964004705.1 uncultured Flavobacteriales bacterium
AGAAAGTAACGTTAAAAACCCAATAAATATATCAATTGATTATATCAAGTCAAATCAAGACTATCAAGGTCATGAAACAATAAAACTTTCTAATGGACAAAAAGACCCTTCATTTTTAAGAGAAGCCTTATCATATGAAATTGCTAGAAAATATATGGAAGCACCACGTTCTAATTATGCTAAAGTGTATATCAACGGTTCATATCATGGTTTGTATACCAATTCAGAATCTGTAAATTCAGATTTTCAAAATAATTATCTTTATTCTGATAAAAATAATACTCGTATAAAGTGTAACCCTCAAAATGTATTCAATGGGGGCTCATCTCTAGATTATTTAGGTGCAGATTCTTCTTTGTATTACGGTTTTTATGAAATGAAATCTGATGCAAGCTGGCAAGATCTTATTGATTTAACTTATACAATTGAGAATTCAGTCAATACCATAGAAAATAGTATGGATATAGATAGAGCTATTTGGATGTCAGCATTCAATAATGTTCTTGTAAATCTTGATAGTTATAGCGGTCCTTTTCGTCAAAACTATTACCTCATAAAAGATGATAATAATAGAATGAATGCTATAATATGGGATTTAAACGAGTGTTTAGGGGGGTTTAAAATGGTAAATCAAGGACCTGGAGGAGGTGGCCAAACTGACCTTACTCAGCTAGATCCAATGCTAAGAGAAGGGGATGATGATTGGCCTTTATTGAATTTAATTTTTAGCAATTCAACCTATAGAAAAATGTATATTGCTCACATGCGCACCATACTTAATGAAAACTTTGCTAACGATTGGTATGCTGAAAGAGGGATCGAATTGCAAAACCTTATAAAAGAAGATGTACAAGCTGACCCTAATTCCCCTTATAATTACAATGATTTTATTACTAATCTCACCAATAATGTAGATTTAGGAGGGGGAGGTCCTGGCGGAGGTAATGTTAATGGTATTATCAGCCTTATGAATGCCCGTTCAGAATTTTTATCTAATCACTCTGAACTGACCAAAACACCACCAACAATTAGCGCCATAAGTACAACACCTAGCGTAGTGCCCAGTTATTCTACAGCAAACTTAATTGTGAATGTAGAGGATGCCTCTTACGTATATCTTGCCTATCGATTCAGACCACAAGATAGATTTATAAAAGTACAAATGTTTGACGATGGCAATAATAATGATGGAGGTGCTAATGACGGTACATATGGTGTTTCCATTGATGTGGACGCTTTAGATATGCAGTATTATATTTATGCTGAAAATAGTGAAGCAGGGATTTTCTCGCCAGAAAGGGCTGAGCACGAATACCACAACCTACCTATCGTTGGCAGTCTTGTTATCAATGAGTTTATGGCATCCAATATATCATCAGTTCAAGATACGTCGTCGGGTTTCGTACAATACGACGATTGGGTAGAACTGTATAACCGTGGGGATATTGCTATTAATTTAGGAGGCTATCATTTATCAGACAATGAAAATGTTTTAGACAAATGGACTTTCCCAGATGTAGAAATACAACCCGATGATTATTTAATTGTATGGTTAGACAAAGACGATGCCGCTATTAGTGGTATACATACTAGCTTTCGGTTAGCTGCCGATGGAGAAGAACTTTTTCTATCAACAGCTAACAATTTTATAATAGACGCTTTATTTTATAATTCTTTACCCTCAGATTTAGGCTATGCTAGAGTACCTAACGGCAAAGGTCCTTTTGTTGTACAGACTCATACCTTTAACGCTAATAATAGTTTAGGAACATCAATATTAGAAAACATAAATAGCCAATTGCACTTATATCCAAACCCCACTAGTGATAATCTGACAATTCAAATTCCCTATGCACAGCGTATAAAAGCCTACGACCTTTTAGGAAAAGAACACCTAAACCTTAGTCATATTCGAGGCAGTGCTAACGTTAATATCTCTTCTTGGCCAAAGGGTATTTATATATTTCTAATTGATAATGAAAGTCGAAAAATAACTATTCAATAAGATGAAAAAAATTTTACTAATTACAGCTATTGCAAGTGTCTTTTTAGCTTGTCAAAAAGAAGCCGGAAAGGGAGGGACATCTTCCGTTAGTGGCAAAGTCATTACCTACGAAATTAATCATTTTGATGTGCCCGGCTCCAATCAGCGTGTAGATACGCTCGCAAATTATTATCACGCAGATGAAGAAGTATATATTATTTATGGCGATGAGGACAATTATTATGACGATAGTTACGAAACTTCATTTGATGGTTCTTTCCGATTTGAAAATTTAAGAAAAGGAACGTACACAGTATTTATTTATTCGGATTGTGAGTCTGATACCACAGGCTTGGCAGTTATCAATCAAAGCAATCCTGTTTATGCTCAACAGCTAGCAAGTACCATTTGGAAAAGCGATTGTGTTGATGGAGAAGTCGCCGTTAAAATAGACATAGAAATAACTGAAAATAACCAGCAGTATAATTTAGGTGATATATCACGTTTTAAAATTGAAAGCAATCAATAAAATACTAGCTTCATTCGAGCCTATTTCACTCAACCAAATGGATGAAGTCAAGCTAATGAACCGAACGGATACCAAATTTGTATTCGAATACAGTTTATTGAATAAAGTGATGGAAGAAATCAAAGCCCACTACTATGTGCTTGATATAAATGGTAATCGCCTAAATGCTTATCGTTGCTTATACTTTGATACCGAAGACTTCAAGTTCTATTTTGAACATCATAACGGTAAAAAAAACCGAAATAAAGTTCGTTATAGAGAATACATTGACTCTGGACTATGCTTTTTAGAGGTAAAGAAAAAAAACAACAAGGGTAAGACGATTAAAGAACGTATCAAAGTCCCTAAAATTCAAGATAGATTGACAGAAGAAGGTAATAGCTTCGTTCAGCAAATAATGGGTACAGACGATGCATTAGTAGCTAAGCATTGGAATAAATTCAGTCGCATAACCTTAGTCAACAAGCATATTGAAGAAAGATTAACTATTGATCTAGGCATTACGTTTGAGGCTGAGCAAAGACAAAGCCAATTAGACGATACGGTAATTGCTGAGGTTAAACAAGAAAAAGTAAACTACGCATCAACTTTCATGCGTGTTATTAAAAAGCACGGAGTGAGACCATTTAGAATTAGTAAATACTGTATGGCAACAGCTAGTCTTTTTCCTAATTTAAAAAATAATAATTTTAAACCAAAATTCTTAAAAATAAACAAACTATAAGATGATTAACGACTTACTATTTATTCTGGCAGATATTGAGATTTTCGGCTCCGATTTTTTTGATAAAAAAGACTTTATTGAGCTATTAGTACGTTCAGCCTTTAACTTTTTAATCGTAGGATATATTGTTAGATACCTTTATTATCCTGCTACCAAAAACAAAGATTACCTTTTCACCTATCTACTAATTAGTGTAACGGTTTTCTTCCTTTGTTTTTTACTCGAAAACGTTAAGTTAGAGTTAGGGTTTGCTCTTGGTCTTTTCGCCATTTTTGGTATCATTCGATATCGTACCGATCCCATACCCATAAAAGAAATGACCTATTTATTCATTGTTATAGGTATTTCAGTAATGAATGCTTTAGTGAATAAAAAGATTAGCCATGCTGAGGTACTTTTTACTAATGTGATGTTTATCGCTATCACTTATAGTTTAGAGAAAATATGGTTACTAAAACATGAATCTAGAAAAAACATAACCTTTGAAAAGATTGAACTTATTCTACCTGAAAGAAAAGAAGAGTTATTGGCAGACTTGAAAGAGAGAACAGGGCTTAATATTACAAGAGTTGAAATTCGCAATGTTGACTTTTTAAGAGATACTGCTAACCTAAGAATATTCTATTTTGAAGATGAGCAAAAGTAGGTTCATACTATTCTTATTTTGCCCCTTTTTACTTATTGCACAAGAACAAGATTTTCAGCAATGGTCCAAAATTGGTGTTTCTTATGACTTTAATAAGGATATAAGTGTTTCTTTCGATCAAGCTTTCCGGTTTAGAGAAAACGCCTCTTTAGCAGATGTTACCTTTAGCAATTTATCCTTAAAATATGACCTTATTAAAAAATGGTCTGTAGCTATTGGTTATCGTTATATTAATGATTTTGACTTGTCTCAAAATACTTCTACTAGCCACCGTATATATACCGATATCAATTACAGTAAAAAGCATAAGCGTTGGCGAATTAAAAACCGATTCCGTTATCAATACCAAGAAGAAAATTTCACATTAAGAGATAAAATATTCTTAAAGTATAACATTAGACGGACACCCTTAGAGCCTTTTACTAACTTTGAATTGTTTTTCAAAGATTCGGAATTTAAGAAATGGCGATATACTTTAGGGGCATCTCACCCATTCCTTAAAGAATTTGACATAGATGTGTTCTACAGATTACAAAAATCATTTAACATCAATAATCCCAAACAATTACATATCCTAGGACTAGCAATAGAATATAAAATATAAGATGTCAAAACATAGTAAAAACTCTATATTTATCTTACCAGCCTTATTTATTCTAGTTCTGTTTATCATCGAATGGATAGAGTACACATATGGTATGCGTTTTGCCAAATACGGAATTTTACCTCGAACCTTAGAAGGTTTGAAAGGTGTACTGTTATCACCTTTTATTCATAGCGATTGGAAACACCTTACTAATAATGCTTTACCCTTATTTGTTTTAACCGCTACTCTAAGTTTTTTTTACAAGGGAATTGCTAAAGAAATTTTTTTATGGTCGTGGCTAATGAGTGGCTTATGGCTTTGGGCAATAGGACGATCTAGTTTTCACATTGGCGCAAGTGGTTTGCTCTATGCTCTAGCTTCTTTTTTATTTTTTAGCGGCTTTATCAGAAAGCACACTAAGTTAATGTCTATATCGATGTTTGTTGTTTTCCTTTATGGGGGTATGGTATGGGGTATTTTCCCTATGAAAAAACACATATCTTGGGAAGGTCATTTAGTAGGAGCTTTAGCAGGGCTTATACTAGCTTATTGGTTTAAAGACAACGGACCTCCAAAGCAAGTTTATCAGTATGAAATAGATGAACTTATGGAAGAAAAAGAACAAAAATATAACTACGAATACAAAGAAAAAGAGAAGAACCAAAAGTAAATTTTATCAATAGTTTTATTGCCTCTTTGTATTAGTATCGTATATATTTTAATTAGCCTTGTTATATCTTAACAAGAATACTAATCCCTAATTAGGTCCTCTGTTAATTATTAATATTATAAAATCGGTCATGTTAAACATTAACGATCTTTTTAATAAGCTCAAAATTTTAAGTCAGAATATTAATTTAAAGCCATTAGACACTAATTCATATACGTTATAATTTTAGGCGTTAGTATATGAATAAAGTATTTAAAAATTCATCACGCAAATCCATTCTACAGCTATACCAACAATAAATCCAGCATATACTTGTCTGAAGTTATGCGAGTTTGTTTTTAATCTAGAGTATCCAATCAATCCAGCAAAAAGAATTAGGGCTATTAGTAGTATGCTGTGGTCAAACTGAAAGCGTTGAGAAATACCTATAATAGCACCTATCACACCACCAATTCCGAGCATATGAATACTAATTTTCCAACGACTTGTAATGACAAGAGCTACACCTACAATACTAGTAGCGCCTATCATAAGTAGTAAAAAACTTTGAGGGACATATATTCTCGTGAGTAATTGAATACCCATATAATACCAAATAAGAGTTAGTAGAAAAGGCCACCTTCTTTCCTTGGCAGTTTTCATATAAAGACTATCAATAAGACCAAACAATTTAAATAGGACAGAGGTAAGTATGGGTAGTATAATGGTAAAAACTAAAAGTATACCAAGTGTAAAATATTTACCAGTTTCAGTTATCATCATATTTATATAAGGATTGGTATAAATTAGTAAGCCAAAAGCATATAATGGCATAAACAGAGGATGTCCCAAAACAGAAATTACTTGAGCAAATCGCATCACAATTCCCTCCTTAATCTAGCCACTGCCACTCCCAATTGGTCACGGTACTTTGCGACAGTACGTCTGGCAATATGAAAGCCTAATTCATCTAGTTTTTCCGAAAGCTCCTCGTCAGAATAAGGTTTCTTTTTGTTTTCATTTTCTAGAATGTCTTCCAGGTGACTTTTTATAACCTTATTAGAAATAACAGTACCATCGTCTTTGCTGTAAGCATCTGAGAAAAACTCTTTCAGTAAAAACGTCCCGTAAGGTGTTTCAATGTATTTGCTGTTAGTGACTCTAGAGATGGTAGAAATATCTAAATCTATCTTTTCAGAAATATCCAATAGCTTCATGGGTTTGAGTAGTTTTGCATCACCTGTTTTAAAAAACTCCTCTTGAATACTGACAATACAATTCATGGTTTTGAGTAAGGTTTGCTCCCTTTGTATGAGAGCATTAGCAAACCACTCAGCCCCTTCTATTTTTTCTTTTAGAAATTGGATGGCTTCTTTATCACCTTTTTCTTGCTGCAAGTTTTCTAACATCTTTTTGTAGTACTGACTACTTCTTAATGACTTACTTCTACTATTGTTGAGTATGACGTTTAGTTCGTCATTATCGTCTTCCAATAAGAAATCGGCAGTTATGTATGCATTGACTTCTTGAGTATTAGTAAAACTAGAACCGGGTTTAGGGTTCAATTGCTCGACTTCTTTGTAAACCTGTCTAATTTGATTTTCATCAATATCAAATTCTTTGAGCAGCTTTTCATAGTTTTTATTGGCGAATGCTGTATAATGATTTTGGAGTACTGATTGAGCTAATTTAATAGACTCTGTTTGCGTTTTGTTTTCTAATTGAAGGAGTAAACATTCTTTCAAATCTCTAGCGCCAACACCTGTGGGATCTAGATTTTGTACGATTTTTAAAATAGGGGTAAGTTCCGTTTCACTAATGTTTAGATTCAACTTAAACAATAAATCATCGGAAATAGATAGTAGCGAACGGCTTAGAAAACCATTATCATCAAGGCATCCAATTATGAATTGTGCTAGTTCGGATTCATCATCATCGAGGCTTTGCATAGGCAACTGTTGCAATAGAAACTCTTGCAAACTTAACTCTCTTTCTCGAGCGACTGTATTGTATTTTTCTTCTCTACTTGGGTTGTGGTTGCTGGTACTTTCCCAGCCACTTTCAGTGTCCTCGTTTTTCTCTTTTTCCTTGTTTGTTTCTTCTAATGCGGGGTTGCTTTCTAGCTCATCTTCTATGCGTTTTTCCAAAGATATAAGAGGTATCTGCAACAAATTCATAAACTGTATTTGCTGTGGACTAAGGTTAAGACCTATCTCTTGTTTTAGTCTCTGTTTTTGCATCGATTAAAATTTGGCATTTTGAGGGTAGCGAGGGAACGGTATAACATCTCTAACGTTTTTCATGCCAGTAACAAACATGATAAGTCTTTCAAAGCCCAATCCAAAACCACTGTGCGGACAGCTACCAAATTGTCGTGTTTCTAAATACCACCACAATTCTTCTTGGTCAACGTCCATTTCTTCCATTCTAGACTTAAGAATTTCCATTCTTTCTTCTCGTTGTGAGCCCCCAACGATTTCCCCAATTCCCGGGAATAGTATATCCATTGCTCTAACCGTTTGTCCGTCTTCATTCAGACGCATATAGAATGCTTTAATACCTTTAGGGTAATCGGTAAGAATGACGGGCTTTTTGAACTTTTTTTCCACCAAATAGCGTTCGTGTTCGGATTGTAAGTCAGTACCAAAACCTTCGATAAGATATTGAAATTTTTTCTTTTTGTTAGGTTTTGAGTTGCGTAGAATATTAATAGCTTCGGTATAAGTCAAGCGTTCGAAATCATTTTCTACTACAAATTGTAGACGTTCAGTTAGCCCCATTTCGGATTTTTGCTCTTTAGGTAGGGTTTTTTCTTCATCTGCCATGCGTTTATCTAAAAAGGCAATGTCATCAGAACACTTGTCTAAAACATACTGAATACAATACTTTAAAAAGTCTTCTGCCAATTCCATATTGTCGTTGAGGTCAGCGAAGGCCACCTCAGGTTCTATCATCCAAAACTCGGATAAATGTCTGGAAGTGTTGGAGTTTTCAGCTCTAAATGTAGGCCCAAATGTGTACACTTGACCAAGCGCTAAAGCGCCTAATTCCGCCTCTAGTTGTCCCGACACGGTAAGATTGGTTTTTTTGCCGAAAAAATCTTGTGATTCATCTACATTACCCTTATCATCTTTGGGTAGATTATTCCAATCTAAACTACTGACTTGAAACATTTCACCAGCACCCTCAGCATCGGCACCAGTAATGATAGGCGTATGCAAATTCACAAAACCGTTATCATTAAAAAACTGATGAATAGCAAATGATAAAGCGTGACGCACTCTGAATACTGCACTAAAAGTATTTGTTCTAAAACGTAAGTGAGCCTTTTCTCTTAAAAATTCTAGACTGTGTCTTTTAGGCTGAAGAGGGTATAAATCAGCATCGGCCTCTCCTAAAACTTCAATCTCCCGAGCTGCAATTTCTACTTTCTGACCGCTCCCTTGTGATTCTATCAAGGTGCCAATTATAGAAAGACACGCCCCAGTAGTTATCTGCTTCAGAAGACTCTCGTCAAAAAAATCGCTCTCCGCAACAGCCTGAATATTATAAATCGTAGAGCCATCATTGATAGCTATAAAGGATACATTTTTACTTCCTCGTTTAGTTCTCACCCAGCCTTTTACACAAACGGTTTTGTTAATGGCTTCACCCAACAATAAGTTTTTAACTTTTGTATGTTTCATCTTCAAATTTAGTTGGAACAAAGATATTAAATCTTAAAACTTTCTAAACTTATTTAAGAAGATAATTAAACTTTGGAAACATAAAGCAATAAAAACGTTTCTTTAGTTTTTTAATAGGTATATTTGCACCCCCATTATGGAAATTAAAGAACATATCATTCAGCAATCGCTTTCTCTTTTTTTAAAAAAGGGTGTTAAGCAAGTTAATATGGACGAAGTGGCTACTAATTTAGGTATCTCTAAAAAGACTCTGTACGTTCATTTTGACAACAAACAAGACTTAGTTCACCATTGTTTTCAGAAGCATAACGATTTAGTGTCTGAAATGATTAATAATTTAGCAGTCCAATTTGAAAATGCAATTGATGAGCTTTTCGCAATTGATGAGAGTTGTTCTTTGGTTATGAAACAAACCAATCCTTATTTGTTAGGTGAGTTAAAGCGATATTATCCTAATACTTGGGCT
This sequence comes from uncultured Flavobacteriales bacterium, assembly GCA_964004705.1. Taxonomy (GTDB): domain Bacteria; phylum Bacteroidota; class Bacteroidia; order Flavobacteriales; family UBA7312; genus UBA8444. Next base: position 9,271 of record CAXFOQ010000042.1, read on the forward strand.
TTAATTGAGCAGTTAAAACAAAAGGTTCTGTTCAATATCTTGAAGAATAACCTAAATAATGGTATTGAACAAGGGATTTATAGAAAGGATATTGATGTGGATATCATTGCCAAACTCATGATTAGTAGAATAGATGCTTTGGTCAATGACGAAATTTTTCCATTGACGCAATACGATTTTAGAAAATTACTAACAGAAATTAGAATTTATCACCTTCGAGGAATTTCAACTCTTAAGGGCATCAACTATTTAGAACAAAAAATTAATGAAGAATAATTTATTACTAATCGCTATTCTTATAGCTTTTACTTCTTCTGCTCAACATAGCTTATCTGTAATAGAAGCTCAAGAGTTAGGCTTACAAAATAATGTTAAGGTTAAAAATGCTAAGCTGGAAGTTTCCCTTGCCAAAAAAAAAGTATTGGAAACTATTGGTATAGGTTTACCCAAGATAAATGGTGAAGTGAATTGGCAAAAGTTTTTAGAGATTCCAACTACGGTTGTCCCTGCTAATATGTTTGTACCAACAGCACCAGAAGGCGAATATGCCGAATTGCAGTTTGGTACAGAGCATAATTCTACGGCATCCATTA
>CAXFOQ010000043.1:0-9780 GCA_964004705.1 uncultured Flavobacteriales bacterium
ATTTATTGATAGTAAAGATCTAAAGGCTACTGCAGACGGTTTTTTAATTATTGAAGATATAAAGGATATTCCAGAAACATTTGTTGCACAATTAAACTTTACTGATCTCCAAACTGGAGGTTTTGGATTATTGAATAATGGTATTTCTTCAAATTCTGCCGCTACAACTTTTAAGGTTCAACTTGATCCGTTTGATGTAGAAATTCCCCAGTTGTATATTTATGATCAGAATACGGCAGTAAGTGCGCATTTAGAAGGATTTATTTCAGTAAAGGATGACAATTGGGTTGTTTTGTTAACTACGCATAGTGATAATGCAGATTTAGAAGATGTTTTTTATTTTTGGCCCGAAAAATATAAAAAAGGCAGTCACCTGCCTCTATTATAAGAATTATTTTCACAATTTAAACAACCCCTTGATCAAGCATCGCGTCTGCTACTTTTACAAAGCCAGCAATATTGGCTCCTTTTACATAGTCAACAAAATCGCCATCTATCCCATAGCTTACACATGATGTATGAATATCTTTCATTATTCGTTTTAACTTTTCGTCAACTTCTTCTCTTGTCCAATTCATTCTAATAGAATTCTGTGACATTTCCAGTCCTGAAGTAGCTACCCCTCCAGCATTAGATGCTTTACCTGGAGCAAACAATATTTTAGCATTTTGGAATATCTCAATAGCCTCAGGTGTAGAAGGCATGTTTGCTCCTTCAGATACACAGATACAACCATTGTCAATTAAAGTTTTAGCTTCAACTCCATTCAACTCATTTTGAGTAGCACATGGTAGTGCTATATCGCATTTAACTGTCCATGGTCTTTGTAACTCATAGTATTCACAATTGAATCGGCCTGCATATTCTTTTATACGACCTCTCTTAATATTTTTTAACTCCATAACAAAAGCTAGTTTTTTAGCATCGATACCATCTTTATCATATATATAGCCCGATGAATCGGAAAGGGTTACTACCTTAGCTCCAAGTTGAGTGGCTTTTTCGCAAGCGTATTGAGCAACATTTCCTGATCCAGAAATAGTAACTACTTTATTTTCAAAATCTTGATTTTTGGTTGCCATCATATTTTGCGCAAAGTATACAGCGCCATAACCAGTAGCTTCTGGTCGAATTAATGAGCCGCCCCAATTAATCCCTTTACCGGTAAGAACACCAGTAAATTCATTTCTTAAACGCTTGTACTGTCCAAACAAATAACCTATCTCTCTTCCGCCAACACCAATATCTCCAGCAGGAACATCTGTATTAGGCCCAATGTGACGACTAAGCTCAGTCATAAAAGACTGACAAAAACGCATCACCTCATTATCTGATTTACCCTTAGGGTCAAAATCTGACCCCCCTTTACCACCACCCATGGGAAGTGTTGTTAAAGAATTTTTAAAGACTTGCTCGAAGGCTAAGAATTTAAGAATACCCAAATTTACTGATGGATGAAATCTCAAACCACCTTTGTAAGGACCTATTGCTGAATTAAATTCAACCCTAAAACCTCGATTAACACGAGTATTACCATTATCATCTATCCAAGGAACTCTAAATATTATTGTTCGCTCGGGCTCTACAATGCGCTCTAATAAGTTTGTGGATTTATATTTTAGATTATCTTCTATAAAAGGGATGACCGCTTCAGCAACTTCTTGGACTGCTTGAATAAAAACAGGTTCGTGAGCATCTTTAGCTAATACTTTTGCCATAAATGCATCAATTTTATCTTGGTAATTCAAAGACATATAATTAGTTATTTATATGTCAACAAATGTATAATTTTTCAATATTCAAATGATTTTTTTTAAAAAATTTTATGCTCCTTAAAAAAAGACTTTTTATCATATTAATCGTGTAAATTATACACTATAATCTAGCTAGCATAACTTCTTCAAAATAGTTAAATTGAAAACTTTGAAAAACTCTAAGGGTAAATTTCTATTATTTACACTTTTACGATTAAAATGGATAATTAGAATACATGCTCTTGTGACATAACATTAAATTTGTACTTTGCAAAACTAAACAATATAGTATATGAAATATTTTTGGTCTTTAACTTTGTTTTTTACTGTATTTACGCTTATGGAATCCAAAGGACAAGAAATTAGTGGATGTGTTACAGATAAAATAACTAATGAAACATTAATGGGTGTTAATATACTACTTGACGGGCAAGGCATAGCATCATCAGATTTTGATGGAAATTTTAGTATCAGTACATCGCAAGGATCTCATGAGCTAATTTTTAAATTTATTGGCTATAAAGAAGAAAAAATAAATTTAACGCTATTAGCTGGTGAAACAAAACAGATTGAAATAAAAATGAGAGAAGATGCCGAGCTTATTGAAACAGTAGTTGTTTCTGCAGGAAAATTTGAACAACGTATTGAAGAAACTACTGTTTCTATTGAGGTGATAAAGCCAAATTTGATTTCTAATAAAAACACCACCAATATTCAAACTGCCATAGACCAAGTGCCGGGTGTAAATATAACTGATGGACAAGCTAACATAAGAGGCGGTAGTGGATGGAGTTATGGTGCTGGTACACGAGTACAAGTATTGGTTGATGATATGCCACTGATTTCAGGTGATGCAGGGCAAGCGCAATGGAGCTTGATTTCTACAGAAAATATCAACCAAGTAGAAATTATTAAAGGAGCAACATCTGCCCTATATGGCTCATCGGCATTGAATGGCGTTATCAATATTAGAACAGCTTACCCGAACGAAAAGCCAGAAACTAAAATTAATGTTCATAATGGTTATTACTCTAACGCAAAGCGCAATAGTTTGAATTGGTGGGGGTCAGATAAAAGAAAAGTCTATGGAATGGATTTCCTACACAAACAAAAAATTGACAATCTTGATCTTGTTTTAGGTGGTTTTATTCTAGAGGATCAAGGGTATAGATACAAAGAGGTAACATCTAGACAAAGAGTTAACTTCAACACACGCTATAAAAATCTAAAAATAGAAGGTCTTTCCTACGGAATCAATGCTAATTTTTTGTTTAACGAAACCGCATCAGCACTAATTTGGGAAAGTTATGAATCAGCTTATATCCCGTTAGATAGCTCTGTAACTAAGACAAGTGGAGATGTCTACAACATCGACCCATTCATAACTTATGTAAACCCTAAAAGTGGAGACAAGCATAGATTAAGAACGCGTTACATGAAGGTCATTAATGATAATGAAACAAAAAATGATTCTAATGGACAAGACAATCAATCCACCACATATTATGCTGAATATCAATACCAAAAAAATCTTGAATCTATTGGAATTAATTGGACTTCAGGAATAATGAATGAATATGTTGACGCTGTTTCAGAATTATTTAATGGCACAAACTACAGGCTAAATAATGCTATATTTACTCAATTAGATAAAAAAATAGGTAAAAGAATAAATCTGTCTTTAGGGGCAAGATATGAGCAATTTATGCTGAGTACAAGTGAATTGTATGAAATAGCAGGCGACAGCATTAATTCTTTCAAAGCCGCTAAACCTGTTTTTAGAGTAGGAGTCAACTACCAATTAGCAGAAGCTACTTTTTTAAGGTCTTCTTGGGGACAAGGTTATCGTTTCCCTAGTATTGCTGAATTATTTATAGAAACTGAGGTTACTAGCGGAATCTATGTTTATCAAAATCCAGAACTGAAGCCCGAGTCTGGTTGGAGTTCCGAACTTGCCATAAAACAAGGTTTTAAAATAGGTAACTGGGGTGGTTATCTTGATATCGCTGGTTTCATAATGGAATACGAAAATATGATGGAATTTAGTTTTGGTCAATGGCAACAAACCTCAGCTAATAGCTTAGGCATTGGCTTTAAGTCCATAAACATTGGAGATACTAGAATTTCGGGTATTGAATTTTCTTTAAGTGCTGGTGGTAAAGTAGGAAAAAATAAACTAATGCTTTTAGGTGGATATACATATATTGACGCGATCCCCCTAAATCCAGAAATCCCTTATGGTAAAGATATTAATGACAACGAATTGAACTATTACAATACAAGTTCTCTAGATTCAAGCTCTCTATTTTTAAAATACAGGCATAAACACGTTGCTAAATTAGATATGGAATACAAGGTAAAAAATTGGTCATTCGGAACAAGTTTTAGATACAATAGTTTTATGCTAAATGTAGATAAAATATTTGTTGACCCTTTCTTTGAGACTTTAGTGCCAGGCATCCCTGAATCTAGAGAAAATTTAGCGGATGGTGACCTAATTGTGGATACTAGAATCATACATGAAATAAGCAAAACAACTTCACTATCTTTAATTATTAATAATTTATTAAATACAGAATATCAAACTCGTCCTGCAAATATGATGGCACCACGAACTGTATCACTCAAATTTGGAATTTCTTTATGACAGTAATTGGTATCATCCCTGTACGTTATAACTCGAGTCGTTTCCCCGGAAAACCTTTAAAAAATATTTTAGGTAAAAGTATGATACGTCGTGTATACGAACGAGCTAAACTATCAGAATTAAAAAGAGTGATAGTGGCAACTGACGACAAACGCATAATAGATGAGGTTCGCTCCTTTAACGGTGAATTTATGATGACATCGTCTGAACATATCAGTGGTACCGATAGATGTTTTGAAGTAGCTCAAAAAATTGCTAATACAAATGATATAATAATTAATATTCAAGGTGACGAGCCTTTTATTGAGCCCAATCAAATCAATCAGCTGATTTATGCTTTTGAAGATAAAGAGGTCGGTATAGTCACATTATGTAAACGTATTGAAAACATAGATACATTAGTCGATAGTAATCAGCCAAAAGTTAAATTTAACGAAAACAAAAAGGCGATTTCATTTGATAGGGTGATAAACACACCATTTGAAGATGATATTTTTTATAAACATATTGGCATATATGCATACCGATTTAATTTTTTAGAAAAAACTTGTAATCTCAAACCATCTTCTCTAGAAATTAAATATAAATTAGAACAATGGAGGTGGCTAGAAAATGGTTATAAAATTCATGTTCTGGAAACAGTCTACGACACCTTTTCAGTAGATACACCGGAAGATTTGAAAAAAATTATTAAAAAATTTGGCGACAGTAACTGATTTTAATATTTTAGCAATTAAATGAAAACAAAAATTAATAAGCATATTTATTTCCTGTTGTGTGAACACAATTGCGTAATAATTCCAGACTTTGGAGGCTTTATTGCTAACTATGAATCGGCTCGTGTAGATAATCGCTCGCATTTACTTTACGCTCCTAAAAAAAGTATTGTTTTCAACAAAAGCTTACAAAATAACGATGGACTACTAGTAAATGAAATTGCATCCGCCGAAGGATTGACTTTCAAACAAGCGAAAAAAGAATTAGATAAATACGTGCTGAACTTAAAAGAATCTTTAAAATTATATAAGAAAATATACATTGAAGAAGTTGGTACATTACTATACACTTCTGAGGGTAATATTTTATTTGTTCAGTCAAATTCACACAATCATTTACTTGACAGTTATGGATTAACCACACTACGATATCCAGTCATACAAAGAAGTTCTATTCAAGAACAATTTGAAGAAAAGATAAAAGATATTGATAAAAACCATTTTAAAAATAACAAAATATGGCTGAAGGTTGCAGCTGTTCTATTACCCTTAATAATGATAAGTGCTTTCAGCTTTAGCAACAAAGGTAAGATACAAACTACTTATGCTAACCTTTCACCTTTTAATTCATTAACTACAGAGGAAGTAGAAAATAAAAAACCCTTGGTTTTAGATAAGTTTAACATCGAAAGTCCAACGAACAACATTGAACAAGCAGTAACATCCTTTTATGTGGCTAAAGACAACATGATCACTAAATCTAACGACTTTGACAAACATTTCATTATTGCTGGTTCTTTTTCATCAGATAAAAATGCACAAAAAATGATAGCAAAACTAAAGGATGCAAACTTTAGTAACTCTAAAATAGTTAATCAAAGTAGTTCAGGTCTTATTAGAGTTTGTTATGATGGTTTTGGTAATTCTTCTGATGCTTTATTAGCACTAAAAAAAATAAAAAAGACAAACCCATCAGCTTGGCTTTTATCTGTTAACTAAAATCATGTCTTCTAAAACACCTTTGCAAAGCTTAGCCACTCTTACTGAGATGGTACTGCCAAATGATACCAACAATTTAGGCAACCTCATGGGTGGTCGTCTTTTACATTGGATGGATATAGCCGCCGCTATATCTGCACATCGCCATTGTGGTCGAATTGTGGTTACGGCCTCTGTGAATAATGTATCTTTTGAAAAGCCTATTCCCAGAGCTAGTATTGTAACTCTTGAAGCTAAAGTTTCACGAGCTTTCAAATCGTCAATGGAAGTGTTTGTAGATGTTTGGATGGAAAATCAAACTACAAAAGGACGAGTGAAGTGTAATGAAGCTATCTACACCTTTGTAGCTGTTGACCAATTAGGCAATCCTATTTCTGTACCTTCTATCACGGCTGAGTCTGATTTGGAAAAAGAACGTTATGATGGGGCATTGCGAAGACGTCAATTGAGTTTAATCCTTTCTGACAGACTAAAGCCAGAGGAAGCTACTGAACTGAAAGCATTATTTACTTAATAGGACTTAAATCTATTTCTTTCATACATTTAAAATGTCCACGTGGGCATTTGGAATAGCCTATCTTAGAACAAGGACGACAGCCTAATTCTTTATTTTCTAGCATGACAGATTTAGAGTCAGTAAGGTAAGGTACCATACCAAAAGCTGGCACTGTATTGCCCCAAATCGAATAGATTTTCTTTTTCAAAGCAGCTGATATATGCATCATACCCGTATCATGAGAGACTATAAAGTCTGCACCTTTAACTAACAGTGCTGACTGAGTCAAAGAAAGTTTACCACAAGCATTTTTACCTTGTGAAGTGGCTTTTATTATTTTGTCTCCCCTTTCGGCATCTTCTGAACCACCTACCAATACAAAAGGACGATTGAGCTGTTGACATAACTCAATAAGTTTAAAGGTAGGTAAAATTTTGGTGGCATGCTGACCACCAATTACTACAGCTACAAAAGGAGTTTTCATTTGAAATTGCTGTGGTAAACTTTCTGTATCAGGGATAAAAAAGTCGAGGCCTTGCATGTCGTTTTTTACGCCCAAATGTTCTATAGTCGCTACATTTCTATCCACCATATGAATGGGAGGCATGAGGTTCCATTTAAAAGTCGTCAGTAAGAACTTTTTAATATTCAATTTATTGACACTTTTAGAAGGCACTTTCAAAGCACGTTTGACTGCTAGGCTACGCATATTGTGGTGCAAATCCACAATTAGATCAAAATTCAGGGTTTTAAGTTTGTCCGTACCTTCTTCATAATGATGAATAACATCAATATAAGGATTGTGAGATAGCCAAGAAGAAAAATTACTTTTAGTTAAAAAATGAACCTCAGCATTGAGTTGTTTTTTCAAGATTCTCACTACTGGCGAAGTCAGCACAATATCGCCAATAGAACTGAGTCGAATAACTAATATTTTCATCGATTTTGACACCCTTCAAAGCTAAAGAAATTATCCTAATTTTGCCCCCATGAATCTAATAGATACGCATACGCATTTATTTTCTAGCCAATTTGATGAAGACAGACACCAAGTTGTTCAAAAAGCCATTGAACAAGGCGTTGACAAAATGCTATTACCCAATATCAATAGTGAAACAGTAGAAGCGATGAACCAACTATGCCAAGATTTTCCACAGCATTGCTACCCTATGATGGGGCTGCACCCCTGCGATGTCAAAGACAATTATGAGCAAGAATTAGAAATTGTCAAATCTCACCTCGACAAAGGAGATTATGTAGCAGTAGGTGAAATTGGCATCGATTTGTATTGGGACAAAAGCACATTAGATATTCAAAAAAAGGCTTTCCTTCAGCAGTTGATATGGGCTAAAGAATACGACTTGCCAGTAGCCACACATATAAGAGAAAGTTTCGATACAATTTTCGAAGTGATAGAAGAAGTCAATGACCAAAATTTAAAAGGCGTTTTTCATTGTTTTACAGGCACTAAAGAGCAAGGACAAAAAGCCATAGACATGGGCTTTATGCTTGGTATAGGCGGAGTCGTTACCTTCAAGAATAGTGGTTTAGACAAAACCTTAAAAGAACTTCCACTAGAGCACCTTTTATTAGAAACCGATAGCCCATATCTTGCTCCTACACCACACAGAGGACAGCGTAACGAAAGTTCCTACATTCCATTGATGGCACAAAAATTGGCAGACATCTATGAGGTAAATATTGAAGAAGTAGCAAGAATAACTACACAAAATGCTAAAACACTTTTTAAGTTATGAAACAATCCGATTCTGTTTTACTTATATATACGGGTGGTACAATAGGCATGTACAAGACCAATGAAGGTAGCTTAAGCCCTTTCGATTTGGACACCCTTAGCACACAAATTCCTGAGCTTATCAACTTTGATATTGACATCAATGCCATAAGTATAGCACAGCCCATAGACTCCTCCAATATGTCCAAAGAAGTATGGATACAATTGGCAGAAATTATTGAAAAAGAATACAACAACTACAACGGTTTTGTTATTCTTCATGGCTCAGACACCATGGCATATACGGCATCAGCACTTAGCTTTATGCTAGAAAATTTAAATAAGTCCGTTATCCTTACTGGCGCACAATTGCCCATCGGAGTACGCCGAACCGATGCTAAAGAAAATATCATTACCTCAATAGAGATTGCTGCTCAAGGCAATATTCCAGAAGTATGTGTTTACTTTGAATACCGACTAATGCGAGGCAACCGATGTACCAAAGCCAATGCCGAACATTTTGAGGCCTTTAAAAGTCCCAACTTCATCTATTTAGCAGAAGCGGGTTTGGATATAAAATACAGTCCTATAAAATACGACCATACCCATAAAGACTTAAAAGTACATACCGATTTATGCGAAGACGTTCTTATTCTAAAACTTTTTCCAAGCATGAAAAAAGAATATATCGCTAAAGTATTGGACTTGCCCTATAAAGGTATCATTTTGGAAACCTTTGGTGCAGGTAACGCCACTACTGCTGATTGGTTTTTAAGGGCTATACAAACTGCCATGGATAATGGGAAATTGATATTAAACGTGAGTCAATGTTTGTCGGGTAGCGTGAGTCAAGGCTTATATGAAACGAGCTCTAAACTAGAAGAACTAGGAGTAATTGGCGGTAAAGATATGACTACAGAGGCAGCGCTAACCAAAATGATGTATTTGTTAGGTGGTAACTATTCACTAAAAGAAATCAAACAACAACTTCAAATTTCATTGAGAGGAGAGTTAAGTAATTAAAAAGCATTTCTTAATTTTGTAAACCTTTAGGAAAGGTGGCCGAGTGGCTTAAGGCGCACGCTTGGAAAGCGTGTATACGTTAACGTATCGGGGGTTCGAATCCCTTCCTTTCCGCAACAGACAAAAACACCCAAGAAGGTGTTTTTTCTTTTAAGAATCCAAATAAATTGACACGAATAAGTTTAATAGAATTAATAATGGCTATTAGTTATTGTAAAATTACTGTTTATTCAGGATTTAATATTAGAGCACATTTTGTTAAACTATTAATTTGTGTAAATTTGCGATAACTTTAAAAAACAATTTAAATTTATCATTGAAATGAAAAATCTATTAGCTCTTTTTTTTCTGACTGTGTGCCTTACCTTTAGTTTAGATCAATTAACTTTTGCTACAGTTCAAGATGAAAT
>CAXFOQ010000044.1:0-9657 GCA_964004705.1 uncultured Flavobacteriales bacterium
AAGTGAAAATTACGATAATGAACTATCACTTTGGATAGATAAAGAAAAGACTACATCAGAACTATCTAATGTAGTAAGCCGTTTGATTTTAGAACAAGCTACAGAATTAGTCATGTTCAGAAATAGAATGACTCACATCACAAAAAGTGAAATTTTAAACCTTCATGATTACGCTGCTAAATTTGTTAGGCAGGATATTAGCGTTTTTCAAACCCTACCTCTAGCCAAAGCTATACTTGAATTGGGTATCAAAAAAGCTAAAATTGACTTAGGAAAATTAGCTTATGAATGGAATAAAGAATGTTCCTCAAAAGATAAAATTAATGACTTTGTAAAGAGTAAATTGTCCGCACATATTAAATACGAAAATAACTTAGCACCAAAAGATGTCATTCTTTATGGCTTTGGTCGTATAGGTAGATTGGTAGCTAGAGAGTTGTTTTTACAAGATAATGCTGGGGGTCAATTGAGACTAAGAGCTATTGTCACTCGTAGTAATTCTAAAAAAGATATTTCTAAAAGAGCTTCTTTACTTCGTACGGATTCTGTTCACGGTATTTTTACTGGAACAGTCAAAGAAGATTTTGAAAATAAAGCTCTCAAAATTAACGGACGTACTATAAATATGATAGCCGCAAAAAGCCCTGATACTATAGACTATACTGAGTATGGAATTCAAGATGCATTAGTGATAGATAATACGGGAGTATATAGAGATAAAGAGGCTTTGAGTCTACATCTCAAATCTAAAGGAGTCGCTAAAGTATTATTGACAGCTCCAGGAAAAGGCGTTCCAAATATTGTTTTTGGAGTGAATCATAAAATAGATGTTGAAAATACATCTATATTTTCAGCAGCCTCATGTACAACGAATGCAATCACTCCTGTCTTGGAGATTGTAGAAAAGCAATTAGGAATAGTAAAAGGTCACCTTGAAACTATTCACGCCTATACTAACGACCAAAACTTAGTGGATAATATGCACAGTAAGTATCGACGTGGACGTGCTGCTGCCTTAAATATGGTAATTACTGAAACTGGTGCGGGAAAAGCTGTTACAAAAGCAATTCCTTCTTTAGAAGACAAACTCACTTCAAGTGCTATTCGTGTACCAACACCAAATGGTTCCTTAGCAATTCTCAATTTAACTTTAGAAAAAGAAACTAACTTAGAAGCTATTAATAATTTAATACACGATGCTGCGTTTGATTCTGAATTAGTAGAACAAATTCGATTTTCAGTAAATAACGAACTCGTATCTTCTGATATCGTTGGCGATAGCTGCCCTTCTATTTATGACAGTCCAGCAACACAAGTTTCCAGTGATGGTAAATCCATAGTGCTATACATTTGGTACGATAACGAATATGGCTACACTCGTCAAGTACTAAGACTAGCCAAGCATATTGCTAAAGTGCGAAGAAACTGTTACTACTAAACAATGTTATCCAATATTAACCTCAATCAAAGTGCTTTTATCCTATACAAATGGTTTAACTCTTTGTTTTTGGGTGTTTCTATTGGTAGTGTATTTACAATTTATGAACCTCTAGAACCATCGGTTTATTCATTAGGTGGGATTGCTTTGGCAGCGGCTATGATAATCGTTGCAAAATTTTATCATAAAATCTTAAATGCATATTACTTTTTTAGACTTTCGTTAGCTGTAGAGCTAATCGTAATGCTTATGCTGATAGCCTTTCTAATTTTTTCATACAGTTATCAAATAGCGCTTTTAATATACATCGGATATCAAATAACCTTTGTCTTTGGTTCCTATTTAGTAAGAGCAGAAACTTTGGTATTTAAAGAAGACCATATTCTTACCAAAATAGATATGGCCAAACAAATAGGCTATTTAGTTGGAATGGCTGTCTCCTATGCTTTTTATAAAGGAGTAGAAAATTTTGAACTAAGTTCTGACAAACAAGAGCAAGTCTATTACATTCACTTTCTTTTAGTTGCTATCGAGCTAATAGTTATTACTTTACTCTGGAAAGCCTTTAATGATAAAAGCTAAATGAGGTTTCATTTCAAATCCTTTAGCATCAAGCAAGAGCAATCGGCTATGAAAGTAGGTACAGATGGTGTATTACTCGGTGCTTGGGTAAATCCGAAATCATATCCACATCAAATACTAGATGTAGGAACTGGCACAGGTCTTGTGGCAATTATGTTAGCACAACGCTTTATAAGAAGTCAAATTAATGCTATTGATATAGACCAAGTAAGTACTGAAGAAGCTTTATTTAACACTCAAACCTCTCCTTGGTCAGAACGATTAAACATTACTCATTGTGCCTTACAAGATTATAATCCTTCTATTAAATATGACTTAATTGTTAGTAATCCCCCCTATTTTAGAAATACCACTTTATCTAATAATAAAAGTCGTGCCATAGCCAGAAATAATCTAACATTAAGCTTAGAGTATCTTATTGAAAGAAGCTATGACTTATTGAATGAAAATGGAGAATTAGCCTTAATAGTACCCTCAAATGAAATTAAATCTATCCAATCATTAGCTGTAAAATTCAACTTTCATATTATTAAATTATGCTGGATAAAAGGTAACCATCAAAGTCCCATAAAACGACTGCTGATTGCCCTAAGTAAGAACAAAAATATTCTTGAAGAAAATAGTTTAACAATTGAGGATGATAGACATAACTATACAGAAGAATATAAAGATTTATGTAAAGATTTTTACCTTAAACTATAAATTCCTCTTCGATAAAATCTATATCAAACTCTTTTAGTCTCTCTAATATTGGAAGATATATTTCTTTGTCTGTAGGGATTCTGACACCTGTCAGTGTAATCTCGCCATTTAGAATAAGCTCAGTTGCAATTGCTACAGGTAAACCTACAGTCATACTCATAGCCGTATGAACTTGATCTTTACCTCTAAGTACTAAAGAAGATTTTAAATGGTAATTGATATTGCTTTCAGTATATTCAAATAAATGTTGCATTACAATCATATCTTTATCATCAGATTGCAAAGCCCATTTGTGCTCTAATAAATGCTGTAAAACTTGTGCAGGACTACCCTCATCTAAGTCAATCTTAGTTTGTTCAAACAAGCCAAGCCAAGCTATTTTTTCTATGATTGTATTGTCAATAGATAAGTAGTCTTTTAATTTATCTTCAACGGACTTTTCCTTATCATAGACTAAAAAAGAATTAGTGAAATCTCGCCAAGTCATTTCAGAAAGATTAGAAATGGTAAAAGAGTCATCTGTCATACCCAAACGGACAAAAACGTCCCAAGCCTCAGAAAAACCTGGTCTTCGTAGAGTTCCTCTAAACATGGTTGGTATATTTTCTAGACCATATATTTCTCTGTATGATAAAGAATCTCTATTAGCATAGCCCTCAAACTGCCCTTCATCCAAAACTTCGATTAATTCTGTTCTTCTGAATAGCTTATTATAGGCTATGAATTTGGGCTGGTTATTTCTTATAAATTGTGCCGTACCTTGTCCTGCTAAGACTACATTTCTAGGGTTCCAAGTGAATTTATAATTCCATGGATTGTTATCGTACTCTGTAGCTACTAAGCCACCACAAAAAGATTTAAAAAGTGTAATCTCTCCACCCTTGGCTTGAATTTCATCTATTATTTTCTTTGCTGACAAATGGTCTATCCCTGGGTCTAAACCTATTTCATTAAGCAATAAAACACCTTTTTCTTTTGCTTTTTCATTCAAGGCTTTTATCTCATTAGAAACATATGAAGCTGTTATCATATTTACACCCTGAATAACACAATCTTCCGCTAATAATACGTGCATAGTTGCTGGTAGCATAGACACTACAATGTCAGCATCTCGAATAGCGTCATTACGTTGTTCTATATCAAAGACATCAAACTCTAAAGCAATAGCGTTAGGGTGGTCATTTATTTTTTGCAAAGCAAGATTATAATCGTAATCTCCTACTGTTACTTGCCAATTATTTTCATTAGACTTATCTAGTAGATAATCAATTAAAGAAGTTGCAGATAAACCTGCACCAACAACTAATATTCGTTTCATATTATTATTAAATGAGTAGCTAATATATGTAAATTAGCAACAAAATTTATTCTATGAACAATAAGCTTATTAGCATAGCAGCACTATTAGCATTTTTGTCAGTTGCACTAGGGGCATTTGGTGCTCATAGCCTTAATGAATTGTTAACAACCGAAAAGCTAAATAGTTTTGAAACTGGCGTGAGGTATCAATTTTACCATTCACTAGCACTACTAATTATTGGTCTAAATGCCAACAAACTAAATGCTACTGCCCTAATTGGAAAATTCATGCTTATTGGAATTGTGTTCTTTTCATTTTCTATATACTTATTGTCCTTACAAGAACTAATTGGAATTAACTTATCAGTACTAGGCCCAATAACTCCTATCGGAGGACTTTTACTGATGATTTCATGGCTCATTTTAATTTTTAAAAATTACAAGAAAACACAACTTTAATTTCTTAAAAGACGTTTTTGAAGAATTAATTTATAGTGTAAATAACTTTTATGTGTTTACAAAGCCCAAAAAAACTGCTTCTTTTTTAAAAAATTTGAAGCTTTGCATTTAGCGTTTGTAACATCTTTCTAATCTAACTTAGTGTTTTATATACACACTTTTTAAATTTCAATTTTTAAGATTCTTATCTGAAAAACACTAATATTTTTTTGGTCAATAGATATAAATTTTAATCTTTGTCTACCAACAAAAAGAGTTTAACTATGAAAAATGTGAGCATCAAATCCTTAGAAGATTTGAGAATTACTGAAGTTAATGCCAATTGGAACCTTTCACCTGAAAAACTTACTGAAATATCGCTTACTAAGAACTACGCCACTATGGCAAATTCTGGTGCTATTTCTGTCAATACGGGAGAGTTTACTGGACGTTCACCTAAAGATAGGTTTGTAGTCAAAGACAGTACTACAGAAAATGCTGTTTGGTGGGGCGATGTCAATATTCCTTTTAGTCCTGAAAAATACAATACTCTTTATAGTAAAGTAACAGAATATCTCAAAGGTAAAGATGTATATGTCAGAGATGTTTATGCTTGTGCTGATGAAAATTTTCGTCTTAATATTAGAATAATCAACGAATACCCTTGGTCTAACCTTTTTGCCTACAATATGTTTTTACGACCAACTGAAGAAGAACTAAACAACTTCACTCCTGATTGGTCGATTATTAATGTGCCAAGTTTTATGGCAGATGCTGAAATTGATGGCACTAGACAACATAACTTCGCTATCATCAATTTTACTGATAAAAACATTTTAATTGGTGGAACTGGCTACACAGGAGAAATCAAAAAAGGTATTTTTTCAGTTTTAAACTTCATTCTTCCTCACGAAAAAAATATTCTTTCTATGCACTGCTCAGCTAATGTTGGCGAAAAGGGGGATACTGCTGTATTTTTTGGTCTTTCAGGAACTGGAAAAACAACATTATCTGCAGATCCGAACAGAAAATTAATTGGTGACGATGAGCACGGTTGGGCGGAAGATTCTATATTTAATTTCGAAGGTGGCTGCTATGCAAAATGCATTGATCTGTCTAAAGAAAAGGAACCTCAAATTTGGGATGCAATTAAATTTGGAGCAATTCTTGAAAACATTAATTTTTATGAAAATACCTCTACCGTTGATTTCACAGATAAAACTAAAACTGAAAATACTCGCGTCAGCTACCCTATTTCCCACATTGACAACATAGCAAAAGGATCAAAAGGAAATAACCCTAAAAATATATTTTTCTTAACCGCTGATGCATTTGGAGTACTTCCTCCAATCTCAAAACTCAATAAAGGACAGGCAATGTTTCATTTCATTTCGGGATACACAGCAAAAGTTGCTGGAACCGAAGCTGGAATTACCGAACCAGTGACTGCCTTCTCTGCTTGTTTTGGCGCTCCTTTTTTGCCGCTTCACCCAACTAAATATGCTGAAATGCTAGGCGAGAAAATGACACAAAATAGCGTTAACGTTTGGCTTATTAACACTGGATGGACAGGCGGTTCCTATGGGACTGGAGAAAGAATGAGTCTGAAGCATACAAGAGCTATGATTACAGCAGCTTTAAATGGCGAGCTTAATTCAGTTGAATACCAGAAACATGAAATATTTGGACTTGAGATGCCAGTAGTTTGTCCAAATGTACCATCAGTTGTGCTTAACCCAAAAAACACTTGGAAAGACAAAAATGCATACGATACAAAAGCATATCACTTAGCAGAGCAATTTGTAAAGAATTTCGACCAATTTGCTGATAGCGCAAGCGATGAAATATTAGCTGCAGCACCAAAAATGAAACAACACGTTTAGAATCTGTAGAACAGCATTAAATCAAAATAGCCTAGCTTAAAATCTGCATAGCTTTTTGAAGAAGAATACTCGTTTCTTGCGTCTTTTGTTCTTTGATTCAAAAACACATAATAGTTAAACTGTGGTGTGACCTGAAATGTGAATGTAAACCTTTCATTTAACATCCAATCAATTCCAAAGGATACATCAATACCAGTTAACAAAAAATTCGATTTACGTCTACCCCGAAACAAATTCGAAACATTTGAATTCGTATCTAAAGTGTAATTACCAGCAGAGTCTAAACGGTTAAACTTACGATCAAAATAATTAGATTGATTGGTGCCATATCCAAGAATTGCATCAATACCAACATGAACTCTTGTTCCATTGTACCCTCTAAGTTCCTCAAATCCAAATCGAAAATCATAGTGGTTATATGAATTATCGAAATAACGATTTACTAAGGTTGAATCGGTTGTTGAAATAGGTTCGAAATAATCATAGGCAGAAACATTACCTTCTGTAAGGTAATTGAAACTAAAACGAAGATTTTTATCCCTAAAATTCCTCTTGTAGCACATATTAACTTTAACATTGAAATTCTCTTTTCCTGCTGAAACACCCATTAGCAGAGGTGATATATTAGAACCAAAATAATTTCTATTTTCCTCAATTGATATGGTATCGTTTGGGAGAATATCTTGAGCTTTGGAACTAAAGAGGAAAACAAATGAAAAAGCAATTAAAAGGAGCTTATTTTCCATCAAAATAAATTTATTTGACCATCTGAGCTTTTATTTTCTGATGAAACCGAATTTTCATTTGTAGAAATATCAAGCTCTATTTCAACTTTATTATCATCATTCAAACTTCCTAGCACCTCTTCTTTACTTATCACTTCATTTTCTTTTGGAATTGGGTTACTCTCTGGAGTATTATCAATTGGCCAGTCTTCTCCATCAAGTGTGGGAAGAAGAGAAATAGTTTTAACCTTCAGTTTAGTTAGTTGATTCCCTTGAGCTTTCAACCCTTTTACATCAATAAGAGCATTAAGCTCTTCAGTTTTATCCGGTAAATCTTTGGTTTCTTTTAATCTTTTGTTGAACTCAATTTTTACTTTAGGTAAATATTGTGTAGAAGCAACAATTAACTCACTCTTATCATCGTCAGGAATAAACAATACTTTTTTGGTCGTAGACTCGATGAGAAAACGTTTTACATAATATATGTCTTTTTTTCCATTATAGTATACACAAGCTAAAGGCCTAGAAGGATGCCATTTTTCGATGTGAATTAAGTCATCATCAAATTTATTAGACAACTCAAAGCCTGAAAGCTTGAAATGACCAGTGCTAT
Source organism: uncultured Flavobacteriales bacterium (assembly GCA_964004705.1). Lineage (GTDB taxonomy): Bacteria > Bacteroidota > Bacteroidia > Flavobacteriales > UBA7312 > UBA8444. The sequence goes on from CAXFOQ010000044.1 coordinate 7,681, forward strand.
AAATGGTCAATATTTTGTCATCACCTTTGAACTTCCCTAAAGATGAGCCTCTAGCATCATTATTTAACCTACGAACTACGGAATCCCACCAAATTTCTCTGGCAGCAAGAGTTGAACCACCTGTTTCTTTCAATTCTACTTTAGAAATAAAATTCTTTGTAGTCAAGTTTCCTTTTGATGCCCTCCCTTTAATCATAAGCTCTCCAAAATCAACGTCAAACTTTAATTTTTTTAGCTTAGGTCTGGGTCTTAAACGTACTGAAACGATTTCTCGTCTACCATTTGGATTAATTGAGAAATAATGAATTTTAGAATCTTTACCTCCACTGGTTAAATCATATTCCTTATCCCTTGTAACAGCATTAACCGCAAAACGCTTCATGTACGAAGGTCCTCCCTTGGAATGTTGATAGATCATATGATAAATGGTTCTTAAATCTCCTTTTTTCCAGACTGCAGCATGAATGATTCCTTTACCGACAAATTTTTTATCCGCAACCTTTGTAACCATCATTTTTCCAGTGGAAAAAAACAATACTATATCGTCTAAATCGGAACATTCTGAAATGAATTCGTCTCTACGTAGCGTCCAACCAATGAAGCCTTCAACCCTATTGACATACAACTTTTTGTTGGAAACAATCACTTTGGAGGCTGAAATACTATCGAATACCCTTATTTCTGTTTTTCTTTCTTTTCCATCGGAAAACTTACTTTTTAAATCTTTAAAATAATCAATAGCATAGGCAATTAAATTATCTAAATGGTCATTCACTTCTTTGATTTGAGCCTCTATTTTAGCAATGTTCTCATCCGCCTTGAAGCTATCAAATTTTGAAATTCGTTTGATTTTTATTTCGGTCAACCGAACAATATCATCTTCTACAACTTTTCGTTTTAGAATCTTGATGTGAGGTTTTAACCCTTTATCAATGGCTTTAATTACACCTTCCCAAGTTTCCTCTTCCTCGATATCTCTATATATTTTATTTTCGATAAAAATTCTTTCAAGTGATAACCAGTGCCAAGCATTTTCAAGCTCTTTTAGCTTAATTTCCAGCTCCTGTTTTAGTAAATCAACAGTTCTATCTGTCGATCGTTTTAAAATTTCAGTCACTCCAAGAAATATGGGTGTATTATTTTCAATTATACATGAATTTGGAGAAATTGACATTTCACAGTTGGTAAATGCGTACAATGCATCTATCATTTTATCTGGGGAAACGCCTGCAGGGAGATGAATTAGTATTTCAGCAACTGCTGAGGTATTGTCCTCAATTTTTTTGACTTTAATTTTACTTTTTTCAGTAGCTTTCACAATTGATTCAATCAATTGATCAGTTGTAGTTCCAAATGGGATTTGATCAATTATCAATGTTTTATTGTTAAGCTTTTTAATTGTAGCTCTAACTCTTACTTTACCCCCTTTCAATCCATCATTGTACTGAGTAAAGTCTGCCATTCCACCATTTGTAAAATCAGGAAGTAACTCCACTTTTTTCCCTTTAAGGTAATTGACGCATCCGTCAATTATTTCAATAAAGTTGTGAGGAAGAAACTTACATGCTAACCCAACTGCAATGCCTTCACCACCATGAGCTAGAAGTAATGGGAATTTAACAGGCAAATGTTGTGGTTCTTTGTTTCTACCATCATAAGAACTAAGCCATTTAGTTGTTTTTGGATTGAATAAAATATGCTTTCCTAGCTTCGTAAGTCTAGCTTCAATGTATCTAGGCGCAGCAGCACCATCTCCAGTTAAAGTATTTCCCCAATTTCCTTGACAGTCAATGAGTAAATCTTTCTGTCCTATTTGGACCATTGCATCTCCAATAGAAGCGTCTCCGTGAGGATGATACTTCATCGTATTTCCAATTACATTAGCTACTTTATTGTACCTACCGTCATCGAGCTCATTTAAAGAATGTAAAATTCTTCTCTGAACAGGCTTTAAACCATCTTCAAGAGCAGGAACAG
>CAXFOQ010000045.1:0-9119 GCA_964004705.1 uncultured Flavobacteriales bacterium
TTAAGTAAATTGTACGAATTGAGGTATCGGTCTTTATCAAAAAGATTACCACTAATTTTACCTAACTTTCTAATAACTCTAAGATTAGAAGAACTTAACAATTGTAGAACTACTTTAGATGATTTTTCTAAGTTTTTATAAGTTTTAGTAGTATAATCAATAGCTATAGAATAAATTTTAGGCTTCATACTTACTGCCGAGACATATGTACATATGTTCATATTGACTTTTCCTTGTTCATCATATGTCAACAAACTATATACGGGAGGGCTAATTATATTCCAAGGTCTTTTCATGTTTATTTGTTAAATTTTTCGTCCATTACTTTAAATCTGTAATCAAAAATGGCTTTCAACTGTTTTTTGATTAAAAATACATTAGCGATGTCACCAAGTATTCCGAATGGAGGAATATAAGTGACAATATCAGTCATTAAAATACCTTTATCTTTTTTTTCAAAAAAGTGTTGGTGGTGCCACATTTTATAAGGCCCTAAACGTTGCTCATCAATAAAAAAATGTTTGTCTTTTACCTGTGTTATTTCAGTTACCCAATTCATCTTAATATTTAATAAAGGGGAAACTTTGTAGCTAATAATCATTCCAGGATACATCTTTTCTGGTAGGCTTTTTGATGTAATATCAAATAACATATAATCTGGAGTAATCTCCTTAAGATTAGCTGGAGATGATGCAAAGTCCCATACAGTGTCAATATCTGTTTTTAGAAACTGTTCTTTTCGAAGTTGGTAGTGCGCCATAGTTTAGTGTTTAGAACTCAATTTTTCAAATAAATGATTGTATTGTATAACTTTTTATTAATTTTGTTATACAAATATACAACTATGCTATTTAAAACAAGTCAAAATCAGCAAAAAATCAGAGAAAATTTATTAGCTATTTGCGGTAACACTTACACCTTAGCTCAAAAAATCAAAAATGGTATTTATGGTTCTCCTAAATACCTATTATTAAAAATAAGTCCAAAGAATTTTGAGATAGATTTTGAAGAATATACAGATTTAGTTTACTGTACATTTGAGATACGAACTAAAGGTGTAGCGGTATATTTTAGACATAAAAATGAGGAGTATATTTTAATGTCACGCTACAATCAAATCAGCTTTTTAAATAACGATGGAGTATTAGAAGTCCAAATAAATGATTACACCATTAAATTAAAAGTTGTGGACAGCAAAGGTCATAAAAAATTTATTCGAAAATTTATTGAAAGTAGAAATAACTCTATGAGATAATTTTTACAAAATCATCTAGATTATCAAGTATAGTGATATCATGATCCTTCGTAAGGAAATTAATATCTAAGCTATTGGCAACAAGAAAATGTTTAGCCTTAGAAAATGATTTATTTAAATAATTAATTGTAAAATCTAAATTGCTTTTCGAAGTATTAGAAACAGAAAAGAACAATACATTATCTATGTGTTTTTTTTCTGCTAATTCCAATAAAGAACCATATGGTACATTAGCACCTAAGTAAACTACCTCAAATCCGTTTTTAATTAATAAAAACTTAGCAAAAAGTAGTCCAATTTCGTGAAATTCATTTTCTGGTAAAAATAAGAGCCAAGATTCTTTTTTAATTTCATCACTAGAAGCTGAGTCAGCTGCTGCGCCAATCTTTTGTTTTACTAATTCTGATAAAAAATGTTCTTGAGAAGGTGCTATTCTATTAGTGAGCCAAAATATTCCAATTTTAGAAAAAGCAACCAACAATACCGACTTGTAAAATTCAAGAACACCAAGTTCTTGTACACCCTTATCATAAGTTGAATTAAATAAATTAGAATCAAAATCAAGAGCTGATTTTATCAACTTAACAATATAGTAAGACTCTACAGAATTATCTTCAGCACTGTTTTTAATTTCATCTACCTTTGATGATATTTCATCGTGGGACAACTTAGAAATTGCCGAAATTTTATATCCATTTTCTAAAAGATAATTAGAATTTAGTGCACGAACAAGTAATTCGTCGGTGTAAAAACGGATTTTAGTGTCAGTACGTTGAGCTTTTAGAAAACCGTATCTATTTTCCCAAGTCCTCAACACAAATTTAGTAATACCGGTAATTTGTGAAAACTGGTCTATACTATACTTAGTCATTGACTATATATTTTCCGTTAGGGTATTTATTAAACCAAAAATCTAAACTACTCATAGATTTCAAATTTATTTTCATTTTATCAGTATAGAAAATAATCTTTGGAGTTCTTTTTTTAATTTCTTCTATTGAGATTTTTTGTTTCTTTTTTCTTGGCATTGTACCAATTATTAAATTTTTTGGACACTATAGTCAATATTTAATGCAAATATATACTTTTTGTATAACAATAATGCAAAAAATCTATACAAATTTAAAAAATTTATATATTTGTAGTGTCTTAACTAATAAAAAATTTGATTATGAAACATTTACTACGCACTCTATTTTTATCTCTAATTTCAATATCAGTATTTGCAACTGTTCATCAAGTTAATTCGGGAATGTTCTATTATACACCAAATGAACTAACTATTAATGTTGGTGATACAGTTATTTGGATAAATGATGGAGGTACACACGATGTAAACGGAAATGTTAACTCTATAACTGGAAATAGTTTTAATAATCCAGAAAGTTTTGATTCCCCTTCAACAAATATTGTTGGTGCTACAATTTATACTCACGTTTTCAATTTAGATGGAACTTACAACTACGATTGCTCTGTCGGTAGTCATGCTCTTCAAGGAATGACGGGTACCATTAATGTTATTAATAATACAACAGTTGTGGATATAATTGTGAATTCAGAAGATCACAACATATTAGAAACTGCAGTTACACAAGCTGGTTTAGCAGAAACACTTTCTGGTGATGGTCCTTTTACTGTATTCGCTCCATCTGACGATGCATTCGATGGCTTACCAGCTGGTGCTTTAGACTTAATCTTAGCTAATACCGAACAATTAACAAGTTTATTATTGAATCACGTTCACTCTGGTAATGTATTATCAACAGACTTATCTAATGGTATGATGGTACCAACATTAAATGATACTGAACTTACTGTTTCGATTGATGGCATGACTGTAATGATTGATCTTGCTACAGTTACACAAGCTGATTTAATAGCTAGTAATGGAGTAGTACACGTTATAGACAAGGTACTATTACCCGATTTTGGTCAAGTAGACACAACCGTTTACAGTATTATCAAGGCATCTCCAATTCACACTACTTTAGAAGCAGCAATTGATGCAGCAGAATTAGGCGAAACACTTTCAGGAGATGGTCCATTTACAATATTTGCGCCAACAGACGATGCTTTTGATGAGTTACCCGAAGGAGCATTAGATGATTTACTCGCTGATATTCCTCTTTTGACAGAAATATTGTTACATCATGTTCACTCTGGCAATGTGCTGTCATCAGACTTATCTGATGGTATGGAGGTACCAACATTAAACGATGATGTATTATTAGTCAACATAGATGCTGGTAGCGTAATGATTGATATGTCAACAGTCATTCAGCCTGACATTGTAGCTGACAATGGAGTAGTACACGTCATTAATACAGTATTAATATCAGATGATGAGCCTACAATAATAAATACACTTTTCAACGAAATAGATGTAGAATATTTATATACCATAAACCTACTGGGTGAATTGGTTGATAGAGGTTCAAATGAGAAGATTTTAGTTGACATCTATTCAAACGGAACAAGTATCAAAAGATACAATCTACGCAAGTAAATTGTAAATCAAGGTTAATTTGATTTTTAAGTGAGAGAGTAAAAACTCTCTCACTTTTTTTAACGAAACAATAATATGAGATCCAATATTCTAATTTTATTTTCATTATTTATTATGAACTCAACTTATTCTCAATCTTTCTACGAATTATCCATACCATCTATAGAAAATAAAGAAATCAAAATGTTAGATTTCAAAGGTAAATACATTTTAATAGTAAACGTTGCTTCATATTGCGGCTACACTTCTCAGTATGCCGATTTGCAAAAGCTAAGTCAGAAATACCCTAATGATTTAGTGGTTCTAGGCGTACCTTGCAATCAGTTTGGATCGCAAGAGCCACTAGACGAAAGAGAGATAAAAACATTTTGTGAAAGTAAGTTTAGTGTTACATTTCCAATGACAAAAAAAGTAAATGTCAAAGGAAAAAATCAGCACCCTCTTTATGCTTGGTTGACTAACAAAGAACTAAACGGATTAGATAATTTTGAGGTGTCATGGAACTTCAATAAATTTTTGATAAACGGTCAAGGAGATTTAATTGCTTATTTTAAAAGTGGCGTAAATCCACTAGATGAACAAATTATTGAAAAAGTGAAATAATGATAAGATATATATTTTTAGCGATAGCTATACTTACAACATATGTCCTATTTTCTTTTAGCGTGAGTAAAACTGAAAACTATAATATAATTAGAACAATAGATTCTGTTGAAATTAGACAGTATCCAGCACTTATATATGCTAGTCACTTTTCACAATCAGGCAATAACTCTCAATTTAGAGTACTTGCTAATTATATATTCGGAGGAAATGATAAAAATGAACAAATTGGTATGACTTCACCCGTTAATATGCGTTTATCCTCAAAAAATAAAGAAATGATGTTCCTTATGCCAGAACGCTACCAAATAGAGAGTTTGCCCACCCCTAACTCCAAAGAAATAGATATAATAAAAATGGATTCAAGAATAGTAGCTGCTATTCGTTTTTCAGGATACTCCAACAGCACTAAAGTCAAGCGTAAAAAACAAGAATTAGTAGATACACTTGAAAAATATGATATCGAATATTATGATGAATTTGAATTATTGGTTTACGACTCGCCTTACAAAGTTTTGAATAGAAGAAACGAAGTTATTGTTATATTAAAGTAATGCCTGAAGGACCCGAGGTTAAAATAGCATCTTTCTATTATAATTCGTTTTTTGACGGAGCAAAAAATATCAAATTTGAAATACTGAGTGAATATTATGAGAAAAAGTATGCAGACGTATTTGAATGTGTAAAGCAATATCACCCAAAATATTTTCAAGCCACATTCACCATAGGAAAAAATATTTTTTTACCTCTTTCCAATGGGCAATATTTTAATTTCCACCTAGGCATGACTGGTGGTTGGAGCGAGTATAATATAAAACATTGTCATTTTAAAGTTAGCGCAGAAGACAGACAACTGTTCTTTAGAGATATCAGAAAGTTTGGGAAAATGAGAATTCTAAATAAAGAACAAATTCAACAAAGACATTTCAAAACTTATGACTTTCTTAATAAAGATTATGACTTCGACGAGCACCTGAATTATCTCAAACAAAAAGTCAGTCACAGCAAGTCTGTTTGTTCAACACTTATGGACCAACGTTTTTTCCCCGGTGTTGGTAACTATATCAAATCTGAAGCCTTGTATGCCGCCAAATTACACCCTGAAAAACAATGGGGCAAACTGTCTTCTAAAAAAGTTAAAGAACTACTACTAGCCACAAAAGACATCATGCAAAGAAGCTTTGCAAGTGGAGGTGCCGAACTCAAAGATTTTAAAAATCCTTTTCACGTCTCAAAATTTGAACTTAAAGTTTATGGTAATAAAGAAGATGGATATGGGAATGAAGTTGTAAGTAGCACGACCTCTGATCAGAGAAAGAGTTGGTATTGCCCAAAAGTTCAAAAATGAAATATTGTGTCCACTTCATATTCAAAGACAATAAAGTACTTCTTTTAAAAAGGACTTTAACCAATCCCTTTTACCCAGGAATATGGACACCAGTCGTTGGCAAAATAAAGCCCAACGAAAAACCAAATCTAGCTGTAATAAGAGAAACCAAAGAAGAAACTAGAATAGAGCTAGATAATCCTGAATTCGTAAAAAACTGCAGTTTTAATAATGATGAATATTGGTTTTATCAGTCAAAAACTAAAGTCAGCGAAATTTCACTCAATCACGAGAATGACCAATACGATTTTTATGAAAAAGATAATCTACCCAACAACTTATGGTCTTTTTTCAAAGCCGAGCTTTACGACTTATAGCTACTTAGTAAGTCTCTTGATAATTAAGGGTAAATAAACCAGATCGAAAAAGACAGCTATAAAAGCACTCAATATCGTAATGACCGATAACTGAGAAACAGACTTGAACTCCGAAAAGGAAAGGGGAAAAAGACAGATAATAACAATCAAAGTAGTTTTAAGAATAGCGTCACCTGTTTTACTAACGACTAGATCCAAAGATTCTAACTTTGATATTTTTCTTTTTCTAGCATTTGCATAGGCACTAATAAGATGAATAGAGTCATCAATTATTAGTCCAAAAACTACAGTAAAAATAAAGGCATTAGATAAGCTGAAGTAAAAGTCATTTAAATACAACAAGCCTACACAAACAACAATAGGAGTTAGATTAGGGACAATTGCAATAATGAAATAATTGAAGTCAAAGTTATTCAACAAAAAGAACACTAAGCCAATAGAAAAAATAGCAATAAGCAAGCCGAAAATAAGCTGTCTAGTGAGATCATTTCCAAGAATATCAAACAAATATCCTGCTCCAGAATAATTAAATTCTAGACCACTTAACGTATATTCATTTTCTAATGATTTTAATTTTTCTAAAGTTAATAACGAACCTTCATCGCTAGAGCGACAGATATAAAAGTATTTATCGACTAAATCCTGATCAGTGAAACCTAGTTGCTCTAACATTAAAGAGGTCGTATTAGTATTAGAAAAATCAACAACAAAACCCAGTCTTTTAATAGACTTTTTTATTTGTGACAACACCTCTAAATCACTCACATTTTCTTTTTCTAAAAAAATGGTGATAGGCTTAATCCCTCCAAAATGACTGTCAAAAAAAGCTGTCTGTTGATACATTTTTGACTTTTTGTTGATTTCATCAGTCAAGTAATTGTCTATTTGAACATTAGCAATCCCATACAAACCAACTAAAATTAGAATAGTCATAAAAAAATGAAAAGACTTAGACCTTTGCCCATTTTTCAAAAAGCTTATTATTGTATCTGTAAATTGTTGAATTACTTTCACAGGGCGCGATTCGTTGAAGTTCTTATCTAAACTTATGGCATAGATCAAGATAGCAATAAAAAGTGTGAAAACAACACCTAAGGATGTAATTAGGCCAAAACGAAGTATAGGCACAATATCATTAACCAAAAAAGTCAAAAAACTCATAGCTGTGGTTATGGAAGTTAAAGCAACAGCCTTACCAACCGTATCCATTCTGAAGAGAAAAAACGCACCCTTAGATGAGGTAACATTGGATTGCTTATTGGTTAAATGCATTATATCAGAAAGACAAACAATAAATAAGATCGCTGGCGTAATAATCATTACCAATTCTATGCCTCCAAACAAAACTTGAGAAAGTCCTAGACTCACTACTATACTGGCAATGACACTAAAGACAGTCAGCACAACTAACTTTAGATTTTTTGTGATGACCAATAAAAATAAAAAGCATAAAAGTCCACTAACTAAGGTAAGAATTATGAACTCTTGAATGACTTTATTCTCAAAATACAATTCACTAGGGGAACGGCCACTAATAAAAACTTCAGTCATGTTTTCATTCAAAACTGTTTCATATAAAGAGTTGATAAAGATTCGACTATCATCTTTACTAAGACCAGATACATTTTCCACTAAGAAAAGTAACTTCTTTCCATCAGACGACACAAAATTATTTCCGTTAACTTCTATTTTTTTAATAGACTTTATGTAAGATTCTTTATTACTTAAGTTCAATACTTTTTTGGAAATTGGAAACAAACCAGTATTTATAATTTGACGATCATTTACAATACTAAATACACGCTTCACATATTCTGACTTTTTTAATGATTTGTGAAAAGTCGTAACATCTAACATATCTTGATAGCTTAAACTGTCCGCAAATGAAAGTCCAAAAAAGACTAAATTGTTGTCATCTAAAATATTGATATCCACATTGGCAGCTTCCAATTCATTTATAATCCTTTCAGAATCAAAATAAATATTAACATTCAGCAGTTGCTTAAAACAAAAAGCAAAAAATACCAAGGAGACAACAGAAAGTAGGTATTTAAACCGCCAAATGAATGAAAACATATTTATTTTTTTAAGCTAGAAAGTCCACCATCGACGTGTAAAGTCTGTCCCGTAATCCAAGAAGATTTATCAGATAATAAGAAGGAAATAGCGTCTGATATATTTTTAGGCTGACCGACCTTTTGTAGAGGGTGGCGAGCATTCATTTGCTGCACCTGAGCATCGGTTCTAAACAAACGAGAAGACAACTTAGTTTGTACAACAGATGGTGCAATGCAATTAACTCTCACCTTGGGCGACCACTCTGCAGCAAGAGAGCGACAAAGCCCCTCAATAGCTGCTTTACACATCGAAATTGAGGCGTGATAAGGCATGCCAAGAGATGCAGCAACAGAACTGATAAGTACAACAGATGAATCCGTGGACAATTGTTTGTGATAATGTTTCAATGTTTTTATCAAACCCAATACATTAATTTCATAATCTTTCTGAAAATCCGATAATTTCAAACTTGAAAAAGGTCTTAGATTTATTGAGCCAGGAAAGTAGACTATACCATTCAATTCACCTTCAATATGAGGGTAACTTTCCTCATTTTGAACATCAATTTGGTGCTGATTAGTAAGGGTTGGTGTTGAAGTTAATTCGATAAATTCAAACTGAGGATTTGAATTATCTACTAGATTGCGAGCGATGTCGCTGGAAGAACCAATTAATAATATTTTCATCTTTTTTTGCAAAGCTAAGCATTTTTGTATAATTTTAGCATCTAATGTTTATACAAAATGAAAACAGTGCGTGTTATTCGTAGAGAAAGATTTAATGCTGCCCATCGTTTGTTCAATCCAAGTTGGTCTGACGAAAAAAATGAGCAAATATTTGGAAAGTGTGCAAATAAAAATTGGCACGGACATAACTACAACTTATTTGTAACAGTTGAAGGGCCTATTGATAAAGATACAGGTTATGTTATTGATTTAAAAGTATTAAGTGATATTATCAAAAACAGAATAGTTGATAAAATGGACCATAAAA
>CAXFOQ010000046.1:0-8947 GCA_964004705.1 uncultured Flavobacteriales bacterium
ATCCAAGCTGAAAGAATTTTTTTAGCCTCAAGGTAAGTAGCAAAGAAACTGAATATAGTAGTTAGTGCATCTAAGTATGGGGATTTGGCGTCTGAATAATTTTCAAAATACCAACCTAAACAAATAGCGGTTAAAGTAGAACTCACTATTGCCATTAAATGAAAACCTATTTTCTTTTCACTAACTGCTAAAGTTAAATTGTTATTAGATTTATTTTTATTCCATGAATAATAACCATAAAATCCCATCAAAACGTAATACGAATATAGTATCGCTTCTGAATATAATTTAGTATGGTAGAATAAAAAAATACTTAATAACGAACCTGTAATTCCAAACCACCAGCATAAAATATTTTGCCTAATGAGTAACACTAAAAACACTAAGCCGAAAATGACAGAAATAAGCTCTATTGCAAAATAAATATCCAAGAAAGTTTTTTTTTAATTGATGTAAATTAACATAAAGAAAAATTCATATCAATGAAAGGAATTCCTTTTACTGATAAAATTCGGTTATACCTTTTTGCAACCAAGTTTTAAATAAATCTACCCTACCATAATCTTGATAGTTAGCAGAAACTCCTAGTTGATTTTCATTATGATCTAGAATTACATAATAGGGTTGAGAATTGGTTTTATATGTTTCAGCTTGTAAAACAGTCCATTTATCACCTACTGTTCTAACCTTTTTCTTTTTACCAGCAATAGTCGTCTCGTATTGTTCGTCTTCAGCTAAAGGTGTTCTTTCATCTACATACAAAGAAATCAAAACAACATCTTCAGTAAGTATTCTTTTAACCTCTGAATCTGACCACACTTGCTCTTCCATCTTACGGCAATTTACACATGCCCAGCCTGTGAAGTCTATCATTACTGGCAAACCTACTTTTTTAGCATGGGCTATTCCTTTATCGTAGTCGTGAAAGACCATAATTCCTTGAGGACCTAAATGTTGACCTTCCTCATCAGAATGAGAAATAGTACTTCCTCCGTCTTGAGTATAACCTACACCATATGGCGATTCACTGTAGTGCATTGGAGGAGGGAAAGCATTAATAATTTTTAATGGAGCACCCCACAAACCTGGTATCATGTAAACCGTAAACATTCCCGTTATTATGGCAGTGAATAATCGACCTACCGAAACATATTTTAAATCACTATCGTGCGCTAACTTGAATATTCCTAAAAGATACATTGTTAAGAAGGCAAAGATGATAATCCATATAGCAATAAACACTTCTCTTTCCAAAAGGTGTGTTTGCCATACTAAGTCTGCATTAGATAAGAATTTAAAAGCAAGTGCTAACTCTAAAAATCCTAAAACAACTTTTACAGAGTTTAGCCAACCACCTGATTGAGGCAATGAGTTTAACCAACCTGGAAATGCTGCAAAAAGTGCAAATGGTAAAGCAATAGCTATTGAAAAGCCTAACATACCAATAATTGGTCCCAAATAACTACCGCCTGATGCAGCCTCAACCAATAATGTTCCAACAATAGGACCTGTACAAGAAAATGATACTAAGGCTAAAACTAATGCCATAAAAAATATACCAATTAAACCACCTCTATCAGAGGCTTTGTCAGCTTTATTTATCCATGAATGCGGTAATGTTAAATCAAAGGCTCCTAAGAATGAAGCCGCAAAAATTACAAGAAGTACAAAAAATGCAATATTAAAATAGGCGTTAGTAGCCATACTATTAAGTACTTCAGGACCAAATGCAGCAGATACGCCTACTCCTAAACCAACGTATATGATTATTATAGATATTCCATATATTATGGCATTAGATATACCTTTTGCTCTGCTTTTACTTTGCTTAGTAAAATAGCTGACTGTCATAGGTATCATAGGGAATACACATGGAGTTAATAGAGCCGCAAAGCCACTTAAAAAAGCAATGAAAAATATGCTCCACATACCTTTTCTATTCGATGATTCATTTTTAGACTCTTCAGTATCAGCTGATACTAAATTAAAAGATAATACACCTTCTTCCTCATCATCATCCTTAGTTTCTACTTGTTCAGACGCTGAACCAAAGATAAAAGAGAAGTCAACATATTCTGGTGGTAAACATTGAGTAGCATCACAAACCATAAACATTAGCTCCCCATCGGCTTGGGCATCAGGACTAATTGCTTTTACTTTTTGAATGAATAAAGCTTGTTTAGTAAAATAGGATAAAACCATATCAAAATTTGGGTCGTATTCTTGTTTAGGATCACCCTCTTGTGTTGTACCAATGAGCTCATAACCATCTGATTCAAAGAAAGTGAAAGTAGTCGGTAAAGGTCCGTCATCTTCAATAAATTGAGAATACAAATACCAACCGTCTTCAATACTTGCTTTGAAAATAAGTTCGTAATCACCTCCTCCTAAATCTTTTTTTGAAAATTCCCATGTCACAGGATTAAAAATTTGAGAAAAAAGTAGGGTTGGAAACACTAATACAACGATAAAAAGAATTTTTTTCATGGTTATTTTTTTATTTGTTCGTTTAAAACTCTTAACAATTCTGCAGGTTTTTGACTTCCTATTAAGTATTTCAAACCATCTTTATCTGTAAGCTGTATACACTCATTGCCTCTAGTGTAAAAATGGATTGCTCCTTTGAGGTGTAAATTATATACCGCTCTATTGAAAAAGAAACGACTGTATTTCACTTTACTAACATCTTTAATTGAAGATAAGTCAATCTTTACTTTTCTAGCCGTCCAAAGTCCATCTAAAATTAAACTGCCATTTTCGACTATTGTTCTGTAATGTAGAATAAAAACAAGGATAGCAGAAACACCTATGATTGCTACTCCTAAGAAAAAAAGTAAGCTTCCAGATCCTTCTCCCTCAACTGAGTTGCCTGACCAATAATAGGACAAAAAACAGAATAAGGCTAAAACCATTCTCCTTAAAAATGACAATCTGTTGTAGCCTAAATATTGACTTTCCTCATATAAAATATCATTTTTCATTCTCATTAATCAAAGGTTCGACAAGATATACTTTTTCCGTCTCTGGTACAAGTTTGAATTCATCATTAATTCGATGACCAACTATACAGACTATGGTATCTAACGAACAAATTACCCAAGTATTTTCTTTTTGGAAAGAAGAAAATTTTTCGTCAATCATGTAGTCACTAATTTTCTTCTTTCCTTTCATGCCTAAGGGGACGAAGAAATCCCCCTTTCGCCAATGTCGAAGTATCAAAGGAAAATCAAGTTTACTGTAATCTATAGCAGCTAAACGACTGTTTTTAATGAGTTTAAAATCTGTGATATCATGAATACTTAGCTTGATACTAATAGGATATGTTAATAATTTATCATTGATATTAATTATATGTTGTTCTTTTAAATTCATAGATATTTTTGAAAGGAATAGCCCTTGTCTCTCTCTAATAATTCTGAATTCAGTGTTGGCAACATACCTACCGACTTGACTATTAATCAGAGAAAAAATATCTCGCCAAGAAAATGGCCCATAATACTTTAATAACTCGTATAAAATTTCTTGCTTTTCATCTTGCTTGAGTAGGTATTCAAATGGCAAGAAGATTCCATTATTTTTGTTTTCACAAAACTTAGTTTTGTATCTCTCACATTTTTCTAGAAGCTTGTTATAGGCATTTTTGTTCCTTTCTATCTCATCAAGATATTTAGCTCTTTTAGCTTGACTATCATTCTGTAATGATTTTCTAATACTATTTCTTTGATAATGAGTAGATGAATTAGATTTATCTTCTCTATACTCAATAGAATTTTCTAGGATATAGTTTTGAATTTGCTTTACGCTGAAAGTCAAAAAAGGTCTTATGATATTGGCATTTTTAACTGGAATCCCTTGCAAAGCTCCAATGCTGGATTTTCTACTTTTTTTAATTAGTAAAGTCTCTATGGCGTCGTCTTGATGATGAGCAGTTACAATTTTTTTATAGCCCTCTTTCTTACTCAAATTGTCAAACCAATCATAGCGCAAATCTCTAGCTGCCATTTGAATAGATAATTTATTTTCAATAGCATATGTCTTGGTGTCAAATGATTGAGAATAAAAAGGAACGTTTAATTTATGGGCTAATTCTTCAACAAAATTTTCATCTTCATCACTATCTTCTGCTCTCAATTTAAAATTGCAATGAGCTATAGCAAAAGTATAGTCCAATTGATGAAAAAGGTGAGCCATCACGACGCTATCTTTTCCACCACTAACTGCTAGAATTAATTTTTCATTAGATTCTGCCAATTGATATTCGGTTAAAAAAGATTTTAGCTTATTTAGCATTAAGCACCTCCATCATAGCTTTAGCTTTTAAATAACATTCATCATACTCATCTTGCGGATTGGCATTTGCAGTAATAGCACTACCAACTGGTAAAGATGCGTATTGATTGGTAGAATTATAAAGGATACTTCTTATTACAACATTGAAATCAAAATTAGAATCAGGAGTAACAAATCCAACTGTCCCAGAGTATAAACCTCTTTTAAAAACTTCTGTCTTTTCAATAAGCTGCATAGCACTAATCTTAGGTGCTCCAGTCATACTGCCCATTGGAAAGGCGTGACGAATGGCTTCCGTCCATGGTGTGTATTCATCCAATTCTGAGACTACTGTAGAAATCATTTGATGTACTTGAGGAAAGGAATAAAGACCAAAAAGTTCTTCTACTTTTACCGATGAGGGACTAGCAGTCTTGGACAAATCATTTCTAACTAAATCAACAATCATCACATTTTCAGATTGTTCTTTAGGGCAGTTTAACAATTCATATTTTAAACGATTATCTTCTTCTGCTTGTGGACTTCTTTTTCTTGTTCCTTTTATAGGCTGAGAAATTAGTTTTTTAGCATCTTTTTTAAGAAATCGTTCAGGGCTAGCACACATTAGGTGTTTATCTTGACACCTGTAATAGGCTGCAAAGGGTGGCTTTGAAACACTGTATAAGTTTTGATAAACAGAAATGGGGTTTAAGATTAAATTTTTTGCAAAAAACTCTTGACAATAGTTGACCTCATAAATATCCCCTCTAAAGATATGTTGTTGCAATTTTTCAAATCCTGCAATGTATTTCTCTTTACTAATTCTTGCTTCAATACTTACAGTTCCATCAGAATTATCCTCCAATTCAAAATGTATAATTTCTTTAAATAAGAGTTGCATTTCTTTGCGTTCTACATTTAGAGGAAAATGAATCTTGACTTGATTATCTATTATTTCAAATACCCACTTAGGCTGAAAAAAATGCATGGAAGGAAAATTTAAAAAATCTAAATTTTCGGATTTTAAATCTTCTATCTCATTTTTTAAATCATATGACATAAAACCAAAAAGCCAATCTTGTTTATGATTATGAAAGTTAAATAATTTATTAAAACTATCTTTTTCAGAAAACAGCTCATCTAAGGCATCAACACCAACTAACATATTGTACTTTAAATACAAACCTTTATTTTTATCTGTTGTTCCTTGTAAAATAGCCGATTGCTCAAACTGTGAAGCCCAAAATGTTAAACGTTTTTTGAAAAATTCTATGTCTGAAATATTATAAACTGCCGTCTGACGCATAGGTTACAAAACTAAACAATATTCGAGCCTTTAGAATATTAAACTAGCAAGCTTTTATTATTTTTTTTCAAATTGTAAATAAATAAACCCCAATAAATTATAAAAATTAGCGAATTGACTATCACAGCTATTCTAGTAGTTAATGCTTTTGTAATCGGCTTCATGAAAAATACTAACTCAAGTCCAATTCTTGAAAATACACCTACAAATACTGTATTTAATTTAGAAGCCTCATTTACGAATGAAGGACAGAATTTAATGATAATGAAATTTGATCTTGTGAATAAAGTTGAAATAATTGAATTGGACTCTTTGAGCACAATAGATTCACTAACTCAAAATACTTGGATGTTTATCGAATGATAAACGTTTTAACTTAATCTATTTTTTGCAACAGCAAAGCATAAAAACATTATTGCGACAAAAGCAGATATTCGACCGATATAGTCACCAAACATAACATAAATAGTTTTAGTTGTGTTCGTTTTTAAACGGTCTTTTATTACTATTTCCTCATCCCAATCTGTAAAGTTTATTATTTTGCCATTACTATCAATGAAAGCAGATATTCCTGTATTAGCAGAACGAGCAATTGCTCTTCTACATTCAATGGCTCTTAGACTAGCATAATTCAAATGCTGCTTGTATCCGGGCGTATCTTTCCACCAACCGTCGTTAGTAATAATAGTAAACATATCAGCGCCATTTCGAGCATACTGACTAATGAATTCTCCAAAGATGGATTCGTAACAAATGATAGGTGCCATTTGTGCTGACTTAGATGCAAATACTTCTCTATAATCTTGCGTTCCAAGACTTCCAGTAGTTCCTCCTAAGTCAATGGCTAAAAATTCAAGGTTTTCTAAAAGTGTTGGAAAGGGCGTAAATTCTACCCCTTGAACTAACTTAGACTTATTGTAAACTGATATTTCAGAGGTATTTATTTGAATAGCAGAATTAAAAACATCATAATAAGCATCTGAAGCTAGAAACTGACGTGCTGTTTTAGGAATGTTATCGGTTTTAGAATAAGCTTTGTAAGTAACTGCCCCTAAAATGATATTCAATTGAGGGTACTTTTCAATTAATTGCGTTAATATCTGTACTTCTGTAGAATTTTCAATTTTATTTTCCCAAATACCATCCACAATAGCTGTTTCAGGACCTATTAAATAATCAGTAGTTGAATCTAATTTACTTTCAGCTAATCCGATGAACTTTTCTAATTGTTGGACAGAAGTTAGATCATCAAATTTTTCGAAATAAGGGTCAATATTTGGTTGAACAACTACAATTTCAACAACTTTTCCTGTTTTATTGTTAGTTTTAATTAGAAATGAGAATAAAATTGGTAAAGTAATTACTGCAATTGCTAAAACATATTTAGATTTATTCTTTATGGAGTGATATAAAATAATATTAGCTAATAATATCCATAAACTTCCTCCTAGAGTACCCGTGTATTCATACCATTGTATAAATTGAGGATAATGAGCAAATACATTTCCTAAAGTTAGCCATGGCCAAGACAAATCCCAATTTAAATGAAGGTACTCAAAACTTAACCAAAAACTAATAAGCGCCCACCATGCCCGTCTGTCATTAAACTTTGATTTTAGCAATATGAACAGAGTGAACACGCTAGCCATCAAAATACTATTTACACAAACCGCCGCTACAGCACCAAACAAACTGGCATTATAAATCCAATAAGTAGTGAATATGTTCCACAAAGCAAACACCAAAAAAGAATAAACAAAAGCAAATCTTTTTTTTTGAAGGTCTTTAACAATTAAAAATAAAGGCACAAAAGCACCAAAAATTAGCAATGGAAAACCTGAAGGTGGCCATGAAAGCACTAAAAATAGAGCTGAAATAAGGCAAAATAGTAGTTTGCGGAACATCTTTTGTATTATTGCATAGCAAATATCGTATTTCTTGACCATATTTAAACATATACCCAACCTAATTACTTTAGGAAACCTAGTATTAGGAATATTAGCTATCCTTTTTGCCTTTGGCGGCAACTTGACTTTAGCTTCTACATGTATAATTTTAGGTGCATTTCTTGACTTTTTCGATGGTTTCTGTGCTAGATTACTTAAATCTACTAGTGAAATTGGAAAACAGCTAGACAGTTTGGCAGACTTAATTACATTTGGCTTAGCTCCTTCAATTATTGTTTTTCAATTGTTATTTTTTCTAGAAACAGAAAGCTACTTTACTACAACCAATATTCTTAGTGATTATTGCACGTATTACTTACCTTACATTGCTTTTTTAATACCATTATTTTCAGCTTATCGTTTAGCAAAATTCAACATTGACAGTAGACAAAGCGATTCATTTATTGGCTTGCCAACTCCGGCTAATGCACTTTTTTTTATTTCTATCCCATTTATTGTAGAAAACGGTGAAGGGTTCGTATATGAATTGATTTTTGAAAAAGGATTTATTGTAATTAGTGTAATTATACTTAGTCTATTGATGATTTCTGAATTAAAATTAATTGCATTAAAATTTAAATCCATAAGTTGGTCAGAAAATAAGTACCGATATATACTAATTGTAACAACTGTGATATTATTATTGCTTTTACGCTTTGAAGCTGTTCCAATTATTTTAATTTTGTACCTAATATTATCGATTATTAATAAGCAAGTTAAATGAAATTTATAGCAGAAATTGACATTATGCCATTAAAGGCACTTTTAGACCCACAAGGCAAAGCAGTGAGTGGTAGTATGAAAAATGTTGGTCTTCCAGAAATCACCAATGTTAGAATTGGTAAACATATCACTCTAGAATTAGAGGCAAATAGTGAAGTCGAAGCTAGTAAAAAGGTTGACAAAGCTTGTTCCGAAATACTTTGTAATCAAATTATGGAAGGTTATAATTTTAAAATCACGTCAGCCTAGTACTATTTCCTCAATTCGAAGTTCTGTCCTAAATATACTTTTCTGACTTGCTCGTCAGTTGCCAATTCATCTGCTGTTCCAGATTTTAAAATTTTTCCTTCATACAACAAATAAGCCCTATCAGTAATAGAAAGTGTTTCGTGGACATTATGATCGGTAATTAGAATTCCTATATTCTTATCTTTTAATTTAGATACTATTTGCTGAATATCCTCCACTGCAATGGGATCAACACCAGCAAAAGGCTCATCAAGTAAAATAAATTTTGGATCGGTTGCTAAACAACGGGCAATCTCTGTTCTTCGTCTTTCACCTCCTGAGAGCAAATCACCTTGATTTTTACGAATGTGTTGTAGTCCAAACTCATCAAGAAGGGATTCTAACTTTGTATTTTGTTCAGACTTAGATAAATCTGTCATTTCCAAAACAGCTAATATATTATCTTCAACAGATA
>CAXFOQ010000047.1:0-8843 GCA_964004705.1 uncultured Flavobacteriales bacterium
CAAAAGATAGCAGACCAAAAACTCTATGAATAAAAGCCTGTTTGGCATATTGATTATCTGTTCCCTATCAGCTTGTTTAGGTCCTAAGAGTCTCATAAACAGCTCCAGCAAGTCAGTCTCCCATATTCTAAAAAATACTAAAGAAAAAGGGGCAGAAGTAAATTGGTTTACCGCCCAACTCAAGGGCCAAGTTCAGTTAAACGATAAGACTTACCCTATCACTGCTCAACTGCGTATGCGACAAGACAGCGTGATATGGATTTCTGTATCCGCCATTTTAGGATTTGAAGCCGCCAGAATACATCTTACACCTGATAGTGTAAAACTGATTAACCGATTAAACTCCACCTACTTTATAGGTGATGTTAAAGGGCTTACCAAACTCTACAACCTTCATTTGTCCTTTTATGAAATACAAAATATATTGTTAGGTAGGCACACCTTTTCTAATTCTTATGCTTTTCAGCTATTACCCTCAGAACAAGACTATCTTTTGTTTGCCGACTCAGACACCGCAAACTATACGCTACGCTTAAATTCAGAATTTCTTCCTTTAGAAATCAACAGTGTTCAACATGATAGCATATCCTTTAAGCTTAGCTATTCTAGCTTTGTTGCTGTACAAGAGGAATGGCTGCCTCAAAATACCGATTTGCAAGTCCTTACACCGAATAATGACCTTAATTTCACTTATTCGTATTCTAAAATGCTGGTAAATAGGCCTAAAAAAATAAAACTCTCCATACCTTCGTCATATGCGCCAATGTAGTCTTTTCGTTTTCCTTCTTTTGGCAATATGCTCTTTTAACAGCTTTTCGCAAAGCGGTGACAAGGAGGCTTTGCAAGATAAAAAGGCCAAAATTCAGAAAGAAATAAAGCTGACTAACACCCTATTGCAAAAAGCCAATAAAGAAAAAAATCAATCGCTTACTACCTTAAACACACTCAACAAACAAATTCAGTCGCGTCAAGAGATTATCCAAACGCTAGATTTAGAGGTTAAGATGGCAAGCATTCAAATTGGAAACCTAAAACAACAAATTCAAGAGACTCAGCAGTCAATAGTCACTCAACAAGAGCTATTGGACACCCTAAAAAGTGAGTATGCTTTAATGATCCGTCACGCTTATTTAAATCGCAACGCCTATGACAGATTGGCTTTTGTATTTTCTGCACAAAGTTATAATCAAGCCTTTAAGCGTTTAAGGTACTTGCAAGAATACAGTCAATTTAGACAGAAACAAGTCGAAGAAATTCAACTTACCGAACAAAAGCTTAATGATGAATTACTCGCTCTCAAACGACAAAAGGTATTACTTATTGTTGCCAAAAATGAAAAGACACAATCTCTAAAGGCCTCTCAAATAGAGATTGGGATATTAGATAACGAACAATCTTCGCAAAAAAACCTTTTATTTAGGCTTAGAAAAAAAGAAAAACAGCTTAAAAAAGAACTTCAATCCAAACAAAGTCTAGCCAAGGAACTCGACAAACAAATACGAAAAATCATTGAGGAGGAAATACGCTTGGCTAAAGCCAAAGCGAGTAAGGAAAGTGATATATTAGCACTAACACCAGAAGAACAAGAACTTGCCGACAACTTCACCTCCAACAAAGGAAAATTGCCTTGGCCCGTAGAGCGAGGTGTTATTATTGAACGTTTTGGGGTGCAAGCACATCCCGTTCTAAGAGGAATAGAAACCTTTAATAATGGCGTTAAAATTACTACCGAAGAAGGAGCAATTGTTCGTGCCGTCTTTGAGGGCACCGTTTCCAGAATAATTGATATACCTGGAGCGGGTAAAGCTGTTATACTTAGTCATGGTGATTATTTCAGTGTTTATTCAAACTTATTGAAGGTTTCTGTCAGGCGTGGACAATCGGTTCTGCATAAAGAAAAAATAGGCACTGTGCTTACCAAAACAAATCCCAAAGAGAGTATCACAGAACTGCAGATATGGAAGGGAAGTGAAAAAATGGACCCCTCTTCTTGGCTATATAAAGCTTACTAGTAAAAAAAACTGTACTTTTGTTTATATAAAAACAACATTATGCTATTATCAACATTGTTATTCAGTCTAGGTGGTCATGAAATTATAATAATTCTTATTATCATACTACTGCTCTTTGGCGGAAAAAAAATACCTCAATTGATGAAGGGTCTTGGTCAAGGCATTAAGGAATTTAAAAGCGCATCAAATGAATCAGACACAAGTTCTAAAGATGTCGATAATAAAAATAACAAAGAGGAGAAATAATCCTTTCCTATGAATACTTATCGTTCTCTAAGGGCAATTCAAAGCGCCTTACAAGCTAATGATATTACTTGCCTATCTCTTACCCAATCCTACTTGTATCGTATTCACGAAAAGCAAGACCTAAATATATTTTTAGAAGTATATAAGGATGACGCTTTAGCCTTAGCTCAAGTGGTTGACGAAAAGATCAAAGCGGGTACTGCAGGACGGTTAGCAGGTATGATAATAGCCATAAAAGACAACATTTGTTATAAAGGACACAGCCTTTCTGCCGCCTCAAAAATTTTAGACGGTTTTGAAAGTATGTTTAGTGCTACGGTAGTTGAGCGATTATTAGCCGAAGATGCTATTATTATTGGTCGTACAAATTGTGATGAATTTGCTATGGGTAGTACAAACGAAAATTCAGCCTTTGGCCCTGTTTTAAATCCCATTAACACTAAGTGCGTTTCTGGGGGTTCGTCTGGTGGTTCAGCTGCTGCAGTGGCGGCAGACCTATGTTTAGCTTCATTAGGCAGCGACACAGGAGGATCTATACGTCAACCCGCCTCTTTTTGCGGTGTTATGGGCTACAAACCCACTTATGGCAGAGTGTCTCGTTGGGGGCTTATTGCTTATGCTTCTTCATTTGACCAAATAGGGCCATTTACTCACAATACTGAAGACGCAGCTTTATTAATGGAAGTTATTTCAGGCGGCGATAAATATGATAGTACCTCTTCAGATAAAGCCGTCCCAAAATACAGTCAAAGGTTAAATAATAATAAATCATATACTATAGGATATATTAAAGAAACACTTGAAAGTTCAGCTTTAGATGCTCAAGTAAAATCTCATATACTTGAGAAAATAGAACAATTAAAAGCATCCGGCCATAAAGTTATTGCAATAGACTTTCCTTACCTTCAATATTTAGTACCGACCTATTACGTCTTAACTACAGCTGAAGCATCTTCTAATTTAGCCCGTTACGATGGTGTACATTTTGGCTATAGATGTGCTGATGCTAAAGATATCCCAAGTACTTATGCCAATTCTAGAACAAAAGGTTTTGGTGAAGAGGTGCAACGCCGCATAATGTTAGGAACTTTTGTGCTTAGCGCAGGTTATTATGATGCTTATTATACAAAGGCACAAAAAGTACGTCGATTGCTTTTAGATAAAACACATACAATTTTTGAAAAATGCGATTTTATTTTATCGCCTACATCGCCACATACAGCATTTGAAATAGGTAAAACCTATGATGATCCTACTAAATTATATTTGGAGGACATTTTTACTGTTCACGCTAATATTGTAGGTATACCTGCCGTTTCTCTTCCAACAGGAACGCATAGCAACGGAATGCCATTCGGCATTCAGCTAATGGCACCCGCTTTTAATGATGACGAATTGCTTACTATTTCCAATCAGATAATGAACATGTAGTAGTTAATAATTAGCGGACATTTGTATCAATTTAAGTCTTATTAGTCTCATTTTTGTAAATATGAATAAACTAATTTTACTTTCTATTAGTAGCCTTCTTTACTCTTCTTTGCTAAGTGGATCGGTTTCCGACACTCTTAACTTCAGTTTAAAACCGGATGATCCTAAATTTTCTAAAATGGATTCTTTATGGTCTCTTGAGCAGTTATCTGCCCAGCATATAGAAACAGATACCAATAAATTAAATATGTGGGGCTACGCCCCAGATAGTATACCCGTTTTCAGTGATTCATTAATACAACATCGTCTATCTATACTCAACAACCAAACCCCTTTTGGGTTGGTCTATAATCAAGAAGTCAAAACACAAATTAATATTTTTGCGAATATCCATCGCAATCATATTTCTAGAATGTTAGGTAAGGCAAATTACTATTTTCCTCTATTCGAATCCCAACTTGACAAATTCGATTTACCTTTAGAGTTTAAATACTTGGCTATAGTTGAGTCAGCGTTAAAACCTCATGCACGTTCTAGATCTGCGGCAACGGGCTTATGGCAATTTATGTACACTACTGGTAAAATATACAACCTAAAAGTAACCTCTTATTTTGACGAGCGTAGCGACCCATTGAAATCTACAATTGCCGCCTGCGAATATTTTACCTTTTTGTATAAAATGTTCAATGACTGGGAGCTTGTATTAGCAGCTTATAATGGTGGTCCTGGATATGTTTCACGTGCAATGCGCAAATCAGGAGCTAATGATTATTGGTCAGTGCGCCCCTATCTCAGGCAAGAAACACAGAATTATGTTCCAAAATTCATTGCGGTCAATTACATAATGAATTACGCTTCTGAACACAACATTTATCCAACACCATATAATCTCACCATTGCAGAAACAGACACTCTTAGCATAAATCAATCCATGACCTTTGAGGTGCTTTCTAAAACCTTAGGGGTTGACATCGAATTAATCAAAGAGCTAAACCCTATGTATAAAAGAAACCTCATACCCGTAAGCATTAATAGTACTGCGGTCATTCGCTTACCATATAACGCAGTAGCAACCTTTATTAATTATTCCGACAGTATTTATGCTTACAGCGAATCTTTACAAGAAAAGTATGTAGCTGTGGACGCTCCAATTGTACATCGCGTTAAAAAGGGTGAATACCTTGGTAAGATAGCGAATAAATATCATACTAATATTGGAAGAATAAGGAACTGGAATAACTTGACTTCTAATAATTTAAGAATAGGACAAAAACTAGTCATTTATATTAACCCAGATTCTGCGCCTAATTCTCAATCAACTAACAAACGCAACACTAAGGGAGAAACTGTTTACACCGTTAAATCAGGGGACACATTATGGGGTATAGCACGTAAATATATGGGAGTTTCAGTCGCTCAAATAGAAAAATTAAACAACATCACTTATCGTGATTTAAAACCTGGCCTGACACTTAAAATTCCCAAAAAAGGATAGATGCGCCTCTTTTACTTTAGCTTAGTTTTATTTTTTAGCGCCTGTTTAGGCGAGAGCTCTTCTGTCTTACCATCATACACTGGAGCCATCAATGAAGTAGTAATCGTTATGGATGACCCCATTTGGAATGGAGCTAGTGGCGATAGTCTTCGCATGTCGCTTAGTAAAGAAGTTCCTGGCATCTCTTGGAGTGAACCCTTGTTTGATCTTATACAAGTTAATAGCGCAGGTTTTAGTCGAATTTTTAAAACGCACCGTAATTTAATTATTGTACAAAAAGGGCAACAATCTATGGTTTATTTTGACCTTCAAACTTACGCTCAAAATCAATGGCTTTGTATTGTAGAGTATCGGACGATAGAGGATTTGTCAAGACTATTAGGGCAATACGCACCTATTATTGCCTATAAGATAGGACAAAAAGAAAATGAGCGCTATATGAAGATGCTACCATCTAAAAGACAATATGAAAAACTTAGCAAAGGCTTTAATCTAAACTTTGGGTTACCTAATGATTACAAGCTTGTTTTGGATACTAACCGTTTTTGTTGGTTTGAATTTAATCCTTTAGATAAAGAAATCATTAAAGGTGTGTTTGTTTATGAATACCCTAGCACCTCCACTTTTAATTCAAATACTATCTTGTCGGCTCGAGATAGCGTTCTTCAACAGTTTGTTTTTGGCTCCTCAGAAGGCAGTTATATGACTACTGAACGCTTATATCCACCTTACATTTCCACCTACACACACAACGCCTTTGAAGGCTTAAAAGTCAAAGGACTTTGGAAAATGCAAAATGCTTTTATGGGGGGTACTTTTGTCAGTCATTTTCTGAACGATACAATTAACGATAGAGTTCTAGCGATAGAGGGATTTTTGTTTAACCCCGGAAAAGATAAACGTAATAGTTTACAAGAGCTAGAATGGTTGATTTCTGATTTTAAAATTCAGTCTTCAAACTAAGGATTAGGTTTCTTCCTGGAGCACTAATTCCACTCGAAAACGTTTTGTAGTGAACGTCTAGCATGTTTTCTAGGTTTACTTGGGCAATTAACTTGTCACTTATATTTACAGAATAGCTAAAGCTCAGCGTCCACCAAGAAGGTGTTCCATCGTCTGTAGCTTCGTCTAAATTATCGCTTCCACTTGATCCGTATTTTTCGGCTTTTTTCCAAGCGTTATATAAGACAAATAAGCCCAGTTTGTGTTTGTTTTTTACCCAATTCAACTGACTTTTTCCATATAATGGCGGTATGTGATCCATTGGCAAATCTGAGCTATCGTCTTTTCCGTAAGTATATGAAATGGTATGAGTGCTAGACCATTCTTTATTTAGATATAAATAGGCTTTTGTATTAAATCCATAAAGGCTGGCTTCTTGAGTATTGGTATTAGCGTAAATAGGCAAATATCCGCCATCATACCACAGGCTATCTTGACCGTTTAGGGTGAATGCTTTTTTAATTATTGCATCTTCTAACATGGTGTAGTACGCAGTTGTAGAAACATGACTATTTCCTATGGTTTTGTTTAGGGTTATTTCTATATTTTTTGATTGTTCGGGAGTTAGGTTCTCATTAGGCACAGTGAGTTTGCCAGATTTTTCAAACACCTTGGTTACGTCATCAACGTTTGGACTTCTGAAGCCTGTGGATAGAGAAAATGTGCTTTCCCAACCCTTATTAATGTCCCATTTTAAACCCATACTAGCTGTAAAAGCATCGTTATTGAGTTGTATAGTGTTAAACGGCAAGCCTAAAGTATTACTTTCATTAAAATCAGCATTTAACATAATGCTTGAATACCTTGCCCCCGTACTAAAATTAATTCGTTTAGATAGTGGCATCTTGTATTGGCTATACACTGAAATTGTAGTCATATCACTACCTCCATCAGCATAGCGTGTGCTGTAGCCTTCGGTAGCCCTCGAATGAACGATGTTGTGCTGTAAATCAACACCATAATTCAAGGTGTTGTAATTCCATTTTTTGATGAAATCAGCAGTATTAGCAAACACAAAAACATCTTCTGTACGCTGTATTAAGTCTGCATTATACCTTTGGCTGTTTCTACTTTCTTCCAATTGTTGATAGGAAATCGTATTGTTGAAATTGTCATAAAAAAAGTTCTTCTTTTGGTGTTCGGTCCCTAGTCCTAATAACAATCGTTTTTGTGGGCCATAATACCATTCTTCAAATTTTGGTTGACCGTTAGAGAAATCATTTAGTTGATCAAATCGGTTTAGATTAGTCGTGCTTGACACCTGTAGGTTCATCTTACAGCTGAGGTATTCACTAGCGTTAAATCTTATTTTCTGTATAAAATCTACTTGCTCGTAGGCTGTTCTCAATTGCTCATTATCATCAACGATATGGGCTTCCTTTCCCCAGTCTGTATAGCCATGATAGCGTTGCTCGCCCATTTTTAGGTTGCCAAATCGATTGAGGTTTATGCCTTGTAAAAAGCTCCACCTCCCTTTGCTCCAGCTGTGGTCGTAATAGAGGTTAATTCCATTATTAACGGTGCTATATCGTTGTAATAAATTGGCCTTCCACGTTTGTCCGCTTTGTGGTGATTTAGTGTGGTAATGCACTACTCCACCTAAAGCGTCGCTTCCATATTTTACAGAAGATGGACCGAAAATAATATCGACGTTTTCCAGCATTAAAGGGCTTATACTTATACTGTTTTGTAGATGACCAGAACGGTAAATGGCATTGTTAAGACGTATACCATCAACAACTAATAAAACCCGATTAGCTTCAAAACCTCTTATGATAGGGCTGCCTCCACCCGATTGACTCATTTGTACGGCTACTGCGCCTGATTTTTGTAGAAGATCCGCACTACTAGTTGGAGCATCTTGAAAAATGTTAATAGCATCTATTTTTTCTATTCTATTGGGACTCAATAAGCGCTCGTTTTCTTTTTTGTCTTCAGCAAAAATAATTTCAGGAATGCTTAAGCCTATCATAATGGTATCTTGCACTGTATTCTGTGCTAATAAGCTAACATGCAATAAGAAACACAATATTTTTAGGTAATATTTTTTCATACGTTTAATACACTTTCTAAAACATCTTTGGACTTAATGCGGCTAAATCCATCGATATGCAATTGATAATACTCTAGTATATAATCAAGGATTATTTTTTTATTGTGTATTGATTCTAAGTTTAGTGCAGATACAAATTCTGTGGTATTGCTAATATAGTGTTTGTGTTCATTTTTATCTCTACTAAAACAGCCGTTCATCAAATCAAAATAGGGCAGGTTGGCGTTTTCCATATTGGGGTAAAAACCCAAATAACCACTTAGAGCTATTAGAAAACGAATGTGAAATTGGCTGTCAAAGTCACTTCTATCAAACTCCATTAATGAGTTTTCTAAAAAACGATATAAGTCCTGATTTTCCTCTTCCTCTTTGAGGCACTTGCTCAATACCTCTGCTAAAAATAGTGCTACACTACTTTTAAGAACGTGAAAGGGAATGCTGCTGTATGCAGTTGGGTTTTTGACCTCTTTTATTCGTTGAAGTTGATTGTTATTTTTATGGTAAACCGTAAGGTCTAAAATATTAAGTGGCTGATAGTAGGCACTACCCCCCCCTTTTTTTCTTACACTATTAACTATATAAGATTGTAAGCCTAGCTTGGCTG
>CAXFOQ010000048.1:0-8762 GCA_964004705.1 uncultured Flavobacteriales bacterium
AGTGGTGCTAGTTGTAAATATACAGTACTTATTAAGATAAGTATAAACAAGCTTTCATACCACCATCTTTTTTCAATAAAAAGGAAATAGTTAGCCGATAGAACCGTAAATGGAAGGGCAAAAAGTAAGAGATAATTCCAACTGTCATGCACAAAGAAGAGGCCAATAAAAGCACAAATAGAATAAGCAAAAAAGACATAAAAAGCCTTTCGAGAGCGTAAACTTTTCATAGTCAGCCACTGAACTAGTTCGCGAATAGCAAACAAAAAAAGTAGTAATAATAGTGTCGACCATATAAGAATTGGTAATGAATACTCAATATTAGGTGGTGACCATTTTATAAAGTTAGAGTAATAATCATTCAAGACAAGTAAACTATCGAAATAAAAACCATATGTCCAAGCGAATATGAAAGGTGTAAACAAACCAATTACAGGAATTAGAAGATTACGCCAATTTATAGTGCTGTAAACAACTATTGCCACATATGTGAGTATAAAAAAGAAGATACAGATAGGGTTGATGATTGATGCCAAACCAATGAGAAAACCGCTATCAAATAATAAACCGTATGGTCTTTCTTGTTGAAAACACAGCATAAGTTTATTCATTACAAAAAGTAGAATGAATGTGCATATCCAAAAAGAAGACAAAGAGAATACCGAACTTAAGATAATGAACAAAAAAGCAGGAATGATAGTCGCATTTTTAAAAACACCTCGTTCACTTAGAGCGTTATTCCACCCCATAGCCATCAATAAACTAATAACGAATAGTAAGACTGTAGACCAAACAGAATGGGCTATAAAAAAAGAGGATAAGCTAGAAAATATAGGGTGGTCAGAGGCTAATGAGGGTGTTGTGCCAATGATAATGTCCAACAAAAAGAACACAACCGCGAAAACGAAAAAAGCAATATAAGCACTCGGACGATTTGTTTTTAATGTTTTTACTAGCATTTTTTTAAGAATGTTCTAATTTTGTAAAATTAATACTTCTCAAACTATGTGGTCAACTTTTTGGAACGGACTCGGCGAAATATTTTCAGCAATTTGGACAATCATGCCAACTCTTGGAAATATTCCTAATATATTAGCAATTGTAATTATTTCTATTCTATTCATCTATTGGACAGGAAAATTAGTCGCTTTTAAGAAAAACGGAGAGGCCTAAACCTTTTGTTCCTTTAAGTCAAAGCCTATATCCTTGCGGTAATATTTGCCGTCGAATGTTACTTTCTCAGCATTATCAAATGATTTGCTCAAAGCTTCTTCTATGTTTCTTCCAAAAGAAGTAATTGTCATAACTCGACCACCATTCGTTAATATCTTATCATCTTCCTTTCGTGTCCCAGCGTGAAATAATATACTATTCTCAACTTTTTCTAAGCCACTAATAACTTTTCCCTTTTCATAACTCTCTGGATAACCACCAGACACTAACATAACCGTAGTCGCCACATCTTCATCGACATAAAAGTCTTGCTCACCAAAAGTTCCATTAGAAATACCTTTAAAAAGGTTTAATAAGTCCGATTTTATTCGAGGTATGACTACTTCCGTTTCTGGGTCGCCCATACGCACGTTATATTCTATGACTTTAGGGTCTCCGTTGACGTTCATTAAACCAATAAAGATAAAGCCCTTGTATTCTATTTCTTCCTCTTGTAACCCTTTAATCGTAGGCTTAATGATTCTATCTTCTACTCGTTCAATAAAGAATTTATCGGCAAAAGGAACGGGAGAAATAGCACCCATACCCCCTGTATTCAATCCTGTATCGCCCTCACCTATGCGTTTATAATCTTTGGCAGATGGTAATATTTTGTAATTGTTGCCGTCTGTCAAAACAAAGACCGAAAGCTCTATGCCGTCAAGGTATTCTTCAATAACTACTTTAGAACTAGCATCGCCAAACTTAGCATCTGCTAACATAGCTTTAAGCTCACGCTTAGCCTCTTCCAAATCGTCGATGATGAGTACCCCTTTACCTGCTGCTAGTCCATCTGCTTTGAGGACATAAGGTGACCTTAGGGTTTCTAAAAAGTCATAACCCTCGTTTAAACTGTCATTAGTAAAGCTATCATAGGCTGCCGTAGGAATATCGTGACGTTGCATAAATTGCTTAGAATATTCTTTACTACCTTCCAATTGCGCCCCTTCTTGCGATGGGCCAATGACGCATACCTCAGAAAGCGCCTCATCGTTTTTGAAAAAGTCATAAATCCCTTTTACTAAAGGGTCTTCTGGGCCGACCACTAGCATCTCAATTTCGTTTTCTATAACGAAGGTTTTCAAAGATTCAAAATCTGTTACATTGATATTTACATTTTCACCAAGTTGTGTTGTCCCTGCATTACCGGGGGCAATGAATAGCTTTTCGCACAAACTACTTTGAGCGATTTTCCAGCTTAAGGCATGTTCTCTGCCTCCAGAACCTAATACTAATACATTCATTTTATAATGGAATATTTCCGTGTTTCTTTTTAGGTAAATTATCTACCTTATTTTCGAGCATCTTAAAAGCCTTTATGAGTTTTTCTCTTGTCTTGGCAGGTTCTATCACCTCATCGACGTACCCTCTTGCTGCTGCATTATAAGGGTGAGCAAAAAGCTCAGCATATTCGGTCTCTTTTTCATGCCATTTAGCTTGTGAGTCTTTAGCCTCTTTGATGTCTTTTCTAAAAATTATCTCGGCAGCGCCTTTAGCTCCCATTACTGCTATTTCGGCTGTAGGCCAAGCGTAATTCAAGTCAGCACCAATGTGTTTAGAATTCATTACATCGTAAGCACCACCATAGGCTTTTCTAGTAATCACAGTTATGCGAGGCACAGTTGCTTCACTAAATGCGTACAATAGCTTAGCCCCATTGTTGATAATACCGTTCCACTCTTGGTCAGTTCCGGGCAAAAAGCCAGGAACATCTTCTAAGACCAACAAAGGGATATTGAAAGCGTCACAAAAACGCACAAAACGTGCCGACTTATTGGAAGCATGGTTGTCCAGTACACCTGCTAAAAAAGCAGGTTGATTGGCAACAATACCAATAGAACGCCCTGCCAATCGAGCAAAGCCACAGACGATATTTTCAGCATAATCTCGGTGCACTTCGTGGAAAGTGTCGGCATCAATAATGCCATCTATTACCTCATGAATATCGTAAGGCTGACTAGCACTATCTGGAATAATACCGTTGAGCACATCTCGTCTTTCATCAGTCGCTTTATAGCTAAAGCAAGGAGCTTCTTCCTCACAATTTTGAGGCATATAACTCAAAAGCTTTTTAAGTTTATTTATGAGTTCCACTTCGTTGGCATAGGTAAAATGAGCTACGCCTGATTTACTAGCGTGAGTCGATGCGCCTCCTAATTCTTCGGCAGTCACTTCTTCGTGGGTAACGGTCTTGACCACATTGGGTCCCGTCACAAACATATAAGAAGTATTTTCTACCATCATAATAAAGTCCGTCAGAGCAGGAGAATAAACCGCCCCTCCAGCACAAGGACCCATGATTG
The DNA here is from genome assembly GCA_964004705.1 of uncultured Flavobacteriales bacterium. GTDB lineage: Bacteria > Bacteroidota > Bacteroidia > Flavobacteriales > UBA7312 > UBA8444. The sequence goes on from CAXFOQ010000048.1 coordinate 3,516, forward strand.
CCGAAAGTTGAGGCACTACCCCACTGGCTCGCGTATTACGATAAAAAATATCGGCATAGCCTGCTAAGGAAACTACACCTTCTTGGATACGTGCGCCACCGCTATCATTTAATCCAATTATAGGTGCGCCATTTTTCATGGCCATATCCATAATTTTACAAATTTTCTCGGCATGGGCTTCTGCCAAAGACCCTCCCAAAACAGTAAAGTCTTGAGCATAAACGTACACCAAGCGACCGTCTATAGTGCCGAAGCCAGTCACTACGCCATCGCCTAAAAACTGTTGTTTGTCTAAGCCGAAGTTGGTAGAACGGTGCATGACCAACATACCAACTTCTTGGAAAGAGCATTCGTCCATTAAAAAATGGATACGCTCTCTAGCAGAGAGCTTACCTTTTGCGTGTTGGGCATCGATGCGTTGCTGACCACCACCCACTAGGGCTTGAGCCTTTTTTTCCTCTAATATCTTGAGTTTGTCTTTCATCAGCTATTCATTTGAGACATGACTTCTTCCGTCATTTCCATGTTATGAAAAACGTTTTGTACGTCTTCGTCTTCTTCCAATTTATCTATGAGCTTGAGTACCGATTTGGATTCTTCGCCAACTAGGGTTTTAGTGGTATTAGGAAAACGTTGCAGCTCCGAGCTTTCTAACTCTATATTCATACTTTCCAACTGCTTTTGCATATTGCTAAAATTGCTAAAATCAGTTGTTACCGTTAGTGTGCCTTCATCGTTTTCTAACTCCTCTAAGCCAGCGTCTATCAGTTCCATTTCCAATTCTTCTAAGTCCATTTCTAATTGACTTTCAGAAAAAGTAAATATAGCTTTTCTATCAAAAATAAATTCAAGAGAACCGTTTGTTCCTAAGTTACCTTCGCATTTGTTGAAATAAGAACGGACATTGGCTACTGTACGGTTGTTGTTGTCAGTGGTGCATTCCACAAAGACGGCAACACCGTGTGGGGCATAACCCTCAAGACTCATCTCAACATAATTAGCAGAGTCTGCACCAGAGGCTTTCTTGATGGCACGCTCTATATTATCTTTGGGCATATTGGCCGACTTGGCATTTTGAATGACAGCTCGTAGTCTAGCATTGGTATCAGGGTTAGCCCCACCTTCTTTAACGGCAATAGAAATGTCTTTACCAATACGAGTGAAGGTTTTAGCCATAGCCGACCAACGCTTCATTTTACGTGCTTTTCTAAATTCAAATGCTCTTCCCACAGTTATTTTATTTTAAGGCAAGATATAAATTAGTCGTCTAATTTTAAAACGGCCATAAAAGCAGATTGGGGCACTTCAACGCTACCGATCTGTCTCATTTTCTTCTTTCCTTTCTTTTGTTTCTCTAATAGTTTTCGCTTTCTGGTAATGTCACCCCCATAGCAACGGGCAGTTACATCTTTACGAACGGCTTTAACAGTTTCTCTAGAAATAATTTTTGAACCGATGGCCGATTGTATAGCTATATCGAATTGTTGACGAGGTATTAACTCTTTCAACTTCATGCAAATTTTTTTTCCTAAGGTATAAGCGTTATCGCGGTGAATCAATGCTGATAGTGCGTCCACTTGATCCCCATTGAGTAGTATATCTAACTTCGCTAAATTAGAACGACGATACTCTAGTGGGAAATAATCAAAAGAAGCATAACCTCTTGAAATACTTTTTAGCTTATCATAAAAGTCAAAGACGATTTCTCCTAGGGGCATCTCAAAAGTTAGCTCTACTCTGTCGGTGGTTAGATAGACCTGATTGGTCAGTACCCCACGTTTTTCTATGCACAAAGACATCACAGCTCCTACATAATCCGACTTGGTAATAATTTGAGCACGGATAAAAGGCTCTTCCACATAGTCCATAGTAGAAGGGTCTGGCAAATCCGAAGGGTTATGTATGGATAGCTTTTCTCCTCGAGTAGTGTAGGCAAAATAAGATACGTTAGGAACAGTCGTTATTACCGTCATATCAAATTCACGCTCCAAGCGTTCTTGTATAATTTCCATGTGCAACATTCCTAAGAAACCACAACGAAAACCAAAACCTAAGGCCGCCGATGATTCTGGCTCAAAAGTCAAAGAAGCATCGTTAAGCTGTAGCTTTTCCATAGAATTTCTCAATTCTTCGTAGTCTTCAGTATCTACTGGGTAAATACCCGCAAATACCATAGGCTTAACATCTTCAAAACCTTTAACCGCCTCTTGTGAAGGCTTGTTTTTTAGGGTAATCGTATCCCCAACTTTCACCTCACGGGCATCTTTAATTCCTGAAATCAGATAGCCCACCTCACCAGCAGACAAGGTATTCATAGGCTTTTGCTTTAACTTCAAAGCACCTATCTCATCAGCATAGTAGGTTTTGCCAGTAGCTATAAATTGTACCTCATCGCCTTTCTTCATTGTCCCGTTTATAATTTTAAAATAGGCCTCAATGCCTCGAAAAGAGTTATAAACGGAATCAAAAATCATAGCTTGTAAAGGAGCGTCAGGGTCTCCTTCAGGAGCAGGAATACGCTCGATAATAGCTTCTAAAATAGCCTCTATACCAACCCCTGTTTTTGCTGATGCTGGAATAATTTCTTCGTCCTTACACCCTATTAAGTCAATGATTTGGTCTTTAACCACTTCGGGGTCTGCAGACGGTAAATCTATCTTGTTGAGAACAGGAATAATTTCTAAATCGTTTTCTAGGGCAAGGTATAAGTTAGAGATGGTTTGAGCTTGTATCCCTTGGGCGGCATCGACAATAAGCAAAGCTCCTTCGCAGGCCGCTATGGAACGTGATACTTCGTAAGAAAAATCCACATGACCCGGAGTATCTATGAGGTTCAAAATATAGTCTTCACCATTGAGCTTATATTCCATTTGTATGGCGTGACTTTTTATCGTAATCCCTCGTTCTCTTTCCAAATCCATATCGTCTAACAATTGGTTTTGGGCCTCCCTCTCTGTAACTGTGCCAGTAACGCCAAGCAGTCTGTCTGCTAGAGTACTTTTGCCGTGGTCAATATGGGCAATGATGCAAAAATTTCTGATATTTTTCATTACAGCGAAAGTAAGGAAAATTCATAGTGTATGAGATGTCGCTAGCTAAGAATTTTTACCTTTGAAAAATGAAACATTATTTTGCTACCCTGACGCTACTATTCTGTACACTTTTTGTTTACAGCCAACATTCTAAACTAAACAGCCAAATAGAATTGGGGGGCTTGCAAGGATGGTACGTTGTCTGAGCGGAGTCGAAGACAACCCTACCTCAAATACTTCTTATCTACGTAAAAAGTACCAAAAGGGATAATAGAAGCTAAACAAACGATTAGCATATCTCGTCTGTTCCACTGATAATCGTCTTTTAGCAGAAAAGCCAAAACTAGATATAGCATAAACAATATCCCGTGAGGCATACCAAGTATTTTAACATAGCTTTCATCACCACCCCAATATTTGATGGGAACAGCAATGAATAATAATAGAATATAGGATAGCCCTTCTAAAAGGGTGATGAGTCTAAAAAATGTTTTCATGCATTCATTTTTGTAATGTACTTACCAATAATATCAAACTCTAAATTGACCGTGCTGCCAACTTCTAAATGCTGAAAATTGGTATGCTCGTAAGTGTAAGGTATGATGGCCACCGAAAAGCTGTTTTTTTGAGAATTGACCACCGTCAAACTCACCCCATTGACACATACAGAGCCTTTCTCTACGGTAATATTTTGAGAAGGCGTGTATTCAAAGGTATAGGTATGCCAGCCCTGTTCTTGCCCAATATGAGTGCACTGAGCGGTTTGGTCCACATGCCCTTGTACAATATGGCCGTCTAGTCTATCGCCCAACTTCATGCATCGCTCAATATTGACTTTATGCCCCACTTCTAACTGCCCCAAATTGCTTTTGTCTAAAGTTTCTTTAATGGCAGTAACGGTATAAACGTCATCTTTTATGGCTACCACCGTTAGACATACGCCATTGTGTGCCACGCTTTGGTCTATCTTCAATTCTGAAGTAATGGGTGTACACATAGAAATGTGCAAATTGTCTTGCTCTCTCTCCAAGGCTACTACCTCTCCTATATGTTCTATGATGCCTGTAAACATTAGTAATTAATGATTTGTTCTTCAATGCCTTGGGGTATTTCCCTAAAGGTGTAATCTTGTCTTCTTAGCTGAGGCTCAAAACCCGCTTTGCGAATCGATTCTTGTATGCTTTTGTAGGTGAAACGATGGGGTGCTCCTGCTGCCGAAACAACATTTTCTTCAATCATAATAGAGCCAAAATCGTTAGCACCGCCGTGCAAACACAATTGAGCCGTTTCCTTACCAACCGTTAGCCAAGAGGCTTGTATGTTTTTAATATTGGGCAGCATAATTCTACTAATGGCAATCATACGCAAATATTCGTCAGCAGATACATTATTTTTTATGCCTCGAATACGATTGAGTAAAGTGCCATCGTCCATAAACGGCCAAGGAATAAAGGCTAAAAAGCCATCGGCATCGGCTGGTTTTTCTGACTGCACCTGACGAATCCATACCAAATGTTCAAAGCGTTCTTCTAAAGTTTCTATGTGACCGAACATCATAGTGGCTGAAGTGGTAATGTGCAATTGATGACAAGCACGCATGACATCTAGCCACTCCTGACCAGTACATTTTCCACGAGATATAAGTCGTCTAACTCTATCGTTAAGTATTTCTGCCCCAGCACCCGGCAAGCTATCCATACCCGCTTCTTTCAATGCTGTCAAAACTTCAGTGTGACTTTTGCCCTCTAGCTTACAAATGTGAGCCACTTCTGGTGGCCCTAAAGCATGCAAGCGAATTTCAGGGTAAAGCTCTTTGAGCTCGCTGAACAAATTGGTGTAAAAATCTAAGCCTAAATCGGGGTGGTGTCCTCCTTGCAGGAGCAATTGGTCTCCGCCATAACGTATGGTTTCTTCTATTTTAGGCTTGTATTCTTCTATAGACGTAACATAGACTTCCTCATGACCCGGCGGTCTAAAGAAGTTGCAAAACTTACAATTGGCAATACAAGCATTGGTAGTATTGACATTTCTGTCAATCTGCCAAGTGACCAAACCATCGGGCTTTTGTGTTTTCCTCAACTCATTGGCAACATACATTAAATCGGCAGTAGGGGCATGCTCAAAAAGATATTGACCTTCATCTGCCGATAAAAATTCAAAAGCTAAAGCTCGTTGTAATAAAGCGTCTATATTCATCTAAATTGTCTAATTTTGG
>CAXFOQ010000049.1:0-8684 GCA_964004705.1 uncultured Flavobacteriales bacterium
TAGGGTAATTACAAGTAAAAAAACTATAAATAGACTTCTGCTGAAATGAACCATAAAGAATAAAGATTAATGAAAGGCTAATTTAATAAGAATAATCGTAGTTATTATTATGACTATAAATTGTAAATTTGCTGTATGAACAAAACCTTGTCACTTCTATTTCTATTTATTTCATCGTTTACATTTTCTCAAAGTTTATCAGACCTTGTTTTTGGTAGTGAAGGTTCTTTTGAAGTAGTAACTTGGAATCTAGAATTTTTCCCAAAAAATAACCAAACTACCATTGATTCGACTTCGGTAGCTATGGCTGCTATTCAAGCCGATGTTTATGCTTTACAAGAGATAAATGATGAAGAAGCTTTTCAAGAACTAGCTAATAGCTTAGAAGATTACACAGGCTATATTATACCCAATAACTACAATAATTTAATTTTAGCCTATTTGGTACACAAAGATGTAGAAGTTATTTCTCATTATTCCATCTTAAATTCCAACCAATACTCCTATAATTTTGCAGGCAGACCACCTTATTTAATAGAGCTTAGTTTTAGCGGAATGACCTTTTATATCATAAATATACACCTCAAATGTTGTGGTGATGGTACTCTAGACGAATCGGACTCAAGCGATGAAGAAACTAGAAGACGAGCAGCCATTAATGCTATCAAATATTACATAGATAACAACCTCACAGATAAAAACGTTCTTTTAGTAGGAGATTATAACGATTTGATAGAAGATAACATCAGTAACAACGTCTTCCAATCCTTTATAGACGATAGCGATAATTATCTGTTTGCTGATACGCCAATTTTAGATTTTCCTACTTCCCAATGGTCTTTTCCTTCTTGGCCATCACACCTAGACCACATACTCATTACTAACGAACTAGTCGATGAGTTTAATAACGCATACAACTATGTGACTACTATCAATATGGCTCAATACTTTAGTAATGGTTTTTATGGTTACGACAACTGTATTTCTGACCATTTACCTGTAGGTATTCGTCTATGGCCATTAACCTCTAATATTGATGACCCAAAAACCAAGCCTAAGCAACTTAAAGAGATAAGAAATATTGAGGGAAAGACTATAGAACCTACATCTAATCAGATACAATTTCTGATTTATGAAAACGGTTCTGTTGAAAAAAACATCACTTTAGACTAAATATGAATTTAAAAGGTAAACACATACTACTGACTGGCGGTAGTCTAGGAATAGGCAAAGAAACAGCCAAAATTTTAGTAGAAAAAGGAGCGAAAGTTTTGATTACGGGACGATCTGCTCAAAGACTAGAAGAAGCCGCTAAATATACGGGAGCTCAAACCCTAGTTTTTGACATTTCAGACCATGAAAATATTTCTGATATGGCTCAACAAAGTATAGAGGCTTTAGATGGTAAAGTAGATGCTTTAATTAATAATGCTGGGATAGGTACTTTTCAGAAAATAGAAGACGTTACTTTTTCTGATTTTGAACAAATTTTCAATACCAATGTTTTTGGATTGGCTTTATTGTCTAAATCCATCATTTCAGTCATGAAACAACAAAAGTGTGGTACTATTATCAATATTGGTTCCTCAGCTAGTGTAAAAGGTTTTGCTAGAGGAAGTGTCTATGCTGCTTCTAAATTTGCTGTTAGAGCCTTAACACAATGTTGGCAAGCTGAATTGCGCCCATTTAACATACGCGTATCTCAATTAAATCCCAGTGAAGTAACTACGGCTTTTTATAACGAAGAGCGAAAAGAAAGAGCAATAGTGCAAAATAAACTATCTCCTAATGAAATAGCACATTCTATTTTATCTATTTTGGAGATGGAAGATAAAGGATTTATTACTGAACTTAACGTTTGGGCAACGAATCCTTTTTAGATTTTATTTCTTCTTATCAAAGAAAGCGTCTAGTGTAGTTTTTAGTCCTTTATAGGCAAAGAAATATAAGCAAAGAATAAAAAATATTCCAATACCCCAAAAAATTATTTCTTTTTTTCGAATAGCTAAGTCAATTGTTATTGCAGCTGTGAAAATAAAAAATACTGACATAGATATCCACATCATACCATTAGCTAATTTCTGTTTATTCATTGATTTGGTGTTTTTCAATAGCAGCACGGACACTACCACATTCGTTTAGTAATTCTTTGGCAAGGTCGTATTCTAAGCCCGTTTCTTGAGCAATAATTATAGTACCTCTGTCTACCAATTTGTTATTGCTCAACTGCATATCAACCATTTTATTTCCTTTGACATGCCCTAGCTTAATCATCAAAGATGTGGAAATCATATTCAGAACTAATTTTTGAGCAGTACCTGCTTTCATTCGTGTTGAGCCGGTTACAAATTCGGGTCCTACCACCACTTCTATAGGATGTTGAGACACTTTAGATAAAGGAGAGTCTGCATTACAACAGATACAAGCCGTAAGTATCTGACGCTTATTGCATTGTTCTAAGCCTCCAATAACGTATGGGGTTGTGCCAGATGCAGCAATACCTATGACCGAATCCAATTCATTGATCTGGTAATCTTGTAAATCTTTCCAAGCTTGTTGCTTATCGTCCTCAGCAAATTCTACAGCTTTACGGATAGCTGTATCGCCACCAGCTATAATACCAATAACCCAATCGTGTGGTACACCAAAAGTAGGAGGGCACTCAGAAGCATCTACAATGCCTAGCCTTCCAGATGTTCCTGCGCCTATATAAAACAAACGACCACCTTTTGCCATTTTAGCGTGTATAGCATCTACTAAAGGTTCTATTTTAGGAATAACTCTTTCTACGGCAAGTGAAACCCCTTTGTCTTCTTGATTGATGCCTTTTAAAAGACTAAGTGTATCCATCTTATCTAGATGATTATGATTGGAATCTTGCTCGGTTGTTTTGTTCATTTATATTGCTGGATATTTAGTGGGGTTGTGGTCATGCATTATAGCATAAACACTTTCAAAAATATCGTCTATATTGGGTTTGGAGAAGTAATCGCCATCTTCGCCATAGGCTGGTCTGTGGTCTTTTGCAGATATGGTTTTGGGTTCACTATCTAAATAAAAATAGCCTTTTTCTTCTTCTAATACTTTTTGCATCATATAAGCCGTAGCACCTCCCGAAACATCTTCATCAATAAATACGACTTTATTGGTCTTTTTTAAACTTTCTACAATGGAGTGATTAATGTCAAAAGGCAAAAGAGATTGTACATCTATCACTTCACACGAAATCTCAACTTTTTCTAATTCTTCTGCTGCTTCAGAAACTAATCGCCAAGTAGAGCCATATGTTACTAAGGTAATGTCACTGCCTTGTTTTGTGATTTCTGGAATACCTACCGGTGTAGTAAATTCACCTAAGTTTGTAGGTAGTTTTTCTTTGAGTCGGTAGCCGTTCAAACATTCTATGACAATAGCTGGTTCATCACTAGCCAAAAGAGTGTTGTAGAAACCTGCCGCCTTAGTCATATTTCTAGGAACTAATACATGCATACCTCTTAGACCATTAAGCATCATGCCCAAGGGCGAACCAGAATGCCATATACCTTCTAGTCGATGTCCTCGTGTTCTAATGATAAGGGGTGCTTTTTGTTGTCCTCTAGTTCTATAGTGTAGAGTCGCTAAATCGTCAGATAAGCCTTGAAAGCAATACAACAAGTAGTCTAAATATTGAATTTCAGCAATCGGTCTTAACCCTCGCATAGCCATACCAATACCTTGACCTAAAATAGTAGCTTCTCTAATGCCTGTATCCGATACTCTTAATTCGCCAAATTTTTTTTGTAAGCCTTCCAATCCTTGATTAACACCTCCAATCTGACCGCTATCTTCACCAAAGATCATTACTTCAGGCTTATTAGCCAAAACATGTTCAAAGTTATCTCTTAAAATGACTCTAGCGTCCACTTCTTCAGATTGTTCATTGTAAGTAGGGCTAACATCTTCAACTTTAAAAATGGATTGTTCAGATTGACTGTACAGGTGTGAACTATATCTTTCTTGATTTTGTGTATTCCATTCCGATAGCATTTGCTTAAGCTGTGCCTTAACATTGCTGTTTTCACCTCTAACTATACGTAGTGCGGAACGAATAGCACCAAAAACATTTTTTCTGTTGGGGTTTAGTTTAGCATCAAATTCTAACTTTTCTTTAATAGGTTTTATAAATACCCCGTTTGGACTTTCTTCTATTAAATTATCAAATAATACAACAGTTTTATTAAGTTCTTCAATTATAGGTTTTTGATAGGCTTTCCAAGCCATATTTTTTTGTTTAGAAACCTCTTTTTTGGTATCGGCTCTCATTTGTGTTAACTCATCTTCTGATGCAATAGAATTAACTATTAACCATTCTTTAAATAACTCTATACAATCGTAATCGTTTTCCCATTGTAGGCGGTCTTTCGACTTATATCTTTCATGAGACCCAGAAGTAGAATGACCTTGTGGTTGAGTCATTTCAGTAACGTGTACCATAACGGGTACGTGTTCCTTTCTAGCTATTTTTTCAGCTTTTTCATAAGCTTCAATAAGAGCAGGGTAGTCCCAACCCTTAACTTTGATTATTTCAAAACCTTTATCCTTCTTATCTCTTTGAAAACCCTTTAGAATTTCAGAAATACTTTCTTTAGTTGTTTGGTGTTTGCTATGTACAGAAATACCATAACCATCGTCCCAAACGGAAATAATCATAGGTATTTGTAGTACACCAGCAGCATTAATGGCTTCAAAAAAATGTCCTTCTGAAGTCGAGGCATTACCTATAGTTCCCCAAGCAATTTCATCGCCATTTTTAGAAAAATTGGTCCATTCTTTTAGCAACTTATTTTCTCTAAATACTTTAGATGCTTGTGCTAAACCTACCAATCGTGGCATTTGTCCAGCTGTACAAGAAATATCAGATGCAGAATTATATTGCTCAGTCAAATTCTTCCAGCTACCATCTTCGTTTAAGGACTGAGAGGAAAAGTGAGCTACCATTTGTCTTCCACCAGATTGTGGTTCGGCATCAATATCGGCGTGCCCATATAAAGCCGCAAAAAATTGTTGTACGGTCAATTCGCCAAGTGCCATCATTAGCGTTTGGTCACGGTAATATCCGGAGCGAAAATCACCTTTCTTAAAGCATCTTGCCAAAGCAATTTGAGCTAACTCTTTACCATCGCCAAAAATACCAAAGCTACCTTTGCCAGAAAGGACTTCTCTACGACCCATCAAACTCATTTCTCTACTTTCACAAGCTAATTTATAATCTCTTAAAACAGAAGATTTAAAATCGTTTAAAGTCAGTTCTTGAGTATCGGATTTTTTGGTAGCCATAAATCTTAGGATTTGATTAGGCGAAATTAAGAAAAAATGAGGATTTAAAAGAGTAATTCTAAAATGACAAATACACCAAAAATAATAGAAGCAATTCCATTTGTAGTGAAGAAAGCTATATTAACTTTAGATAGGTTTTTATCTGATACTAAACTGTGTTGGTAGATTAGTAATAATGAAAATAATTTAAAACCTATCCAATACAAATATTGAGTTTCCAACAGTTGTCCTACGTAAAATAAACTAGTTGCTGTTAAAATATGTAAAAAACGACTCAACAAGAGTGCATTTTTTCGACCTAAGGCTACTGGTATTGAATGTAATTGATGTGCGCTATCAAATTTATCGTCTTGCAAAGAATAGATAATATCAAAACCTGCTACCCAAAATAGCACTGATGCAGAAAATAATAATGGTGCTAATGAAAATTGAGCGGATACTGCTAGAAATGCACCTATTGGAGCTAAAGATAATCCTAGACCTAATACTAAATGACATAAGGCCGTAAAACGTTTGGTATAACTGTATCCTAAAATAACCAGTAAGGCAATAGGCGATAGGAAAAAACAAAGTGTGTTGATAAAGAAGGTTGTAGCTATAAAAGCTAAACTGTTAAATATAACAAATAGTAAGGCTGATTTGGGCTTAATTGTACCATTTGGAATTTCTCGAATTTGTGCTGTTCTAGGATTTTCTAAATCTATCTCTCTGTCGATGTAGCGGTTGAATGCCATAGCTGCTGAACGAGCAAATATCATACATAAGAGTACATAAAATAAAGTGTGCCATTCAAAACCATACTCTTTACTGGCTAAAAAGAAACCAATCAGAGCAAATGGTAAAGCAAAAATAGTATGACTAAACTTGATAAGAGATAAGTAATTTTTAAATGAAGCCATAGTTAAATTATTTAGCCCAAACGGTTCTGAATAGTAATTGTTTGTCATCGGCATTTTCTAGCTTTTGTAGTTTATAAATCGGAAAGAAGTGGCCGCATTCCAAATCAATTTCACTAGTGCCAAATCGTTTCTTAATTTTCATACTAACAGTTCCTCTTGTGTCGCTTAGTAAGTCATTCATTTTTTTGCCTTTGGCGTCTATGCCATTAATGCTAATTACTTTATCATCAACAGCAATACCATTAATATCGGCAATACAGTTATTTTGAACTTTTTTAATGATGTGTTTACCATTATCCACTATCGATATAAAACCAAACTTATCAGCACTTAAGTTGGGGTTATTAACTTTTACCAATTCAAAGCCGACAAGCTTTAAGGCTGATTTTAAAGTGTTTGTATAATCTTCTATCCCATAGATGTGATTGCTGAACACTTCACTTACTTTCAAGCCACCATACTCAACACAAAGTTGTTGAAAGTCATCTTCCGTATATCCACTTGTTAAATACTCATCATACAGTCGTTTCATGACATCATTGAGTGAATATTTGCCGTCAGTATGTTCTATTATAAATAAATCAATCATTAGCATATTCAAAGCACCATCAGCGTAAATAGAAGTTTTTCTATTGGGTATTCCTAAAGAATAGCCATCTAGCCATGAATCAAAACCACTATCTGCAACTGACATATTATGTCTGCCATCATTTTCATAATGACGTTTTAGGTTTTCATCTTGTGTTTTTAGAAATTGTTGCCAATTGAATACACCACTTCGTTTTAACATCAAATCTCCCATATAGGTAGTTACCCCTTCAGCCACATAGCCTAGTTTAGAGTAGTTTTCCTTGGAATAGTCATAAGGTAACATCTCTTTTGGTCGAATGGCCTTAATGTTCCAAGTGTGATACAATTCGTGAGAGCATATACCTAAAATGTTGTCGTATTGCTTTTCAAAAACGTCTTCAACATTGCCCATCAAGATAACTGTTGAATTGGTATGTTCTACACCATGATAACTTTTGTAGGGAGTGATTTGAAACAGAAAATGATAATCATCGACAGGGAAACTACCAAAATTCTTAACTTGTTCAATAGTAAAAGCCTTGAAGTCAGCGGATAATTTTTCTAGGTTAGGTTGGCAAGGTCCTTGAATCCATATATTGTAAGTAACTCCCTTTACTTGGTAATTAATGTGTTGCATACTATTTGAAGCAATAAAGGGAGATTCTGCTAGCATATCAAAATTATCGGCTACAAGTGTGCTGTTATAGTCTTTAATACCACAAGCAATTTGGTAATCTTTTGGTAGGTCTAGTTCTAGACTATATTTTTCATTTTCTCTACCAACTACATACATACAGCAGTTTACTGGATTGACATACAATTGGTTTTGGTCTAAATAGGATGAACCTGCATCTAGAACATTTGCATAGTAGTTGTAGGTAATGGTCACTTCTTCAACACGATCACAGGAGACCTGCCAAAGGTCTTTAGTAATTTTTAAGAATGGTATTTCATTTCCATTTTCATCAAAAGCGTTCCATTTTTGGATGTTTTTTGCAAAGTCTGCTAACTCATATCTACCAGGTCTCCAAGCGGGAAGTTGAAATGATAGTGATTTTTCTCCTCTAGTCTTGACTTTTAAGTCAATGTCAATGAAGTGTTTGTGTGCATTTTTGTATGAAAATAGATACTTAATCATAGTGCCAAATTTAAGGGCCAAAGATACGTTTTCTTAGTTGAAAACTCTGTTAATAAAGTTGAGTCTTATAAGGGCAATTTTGCATTGTCTTTTTTAATTTTACAATCCTTTATTATTGCACCAAAAACTAAAGCTAAGCAATGGCAGAAAATCAGTATACAGAAGACAACATTCGTTCCTTAGATTGGAAAGAGCATATCCGTCTTCGTCCTGGAATGTACATTGGTAAGCTAGGAGATGGCTCATCTGCTGATGATGGTATTTATATTCTTATCAAAGAAGTCATCGATAATTCCATTGATGAGTACGTTATGGGTAATGGAAAAACTATTGAAGTTTCTATCCGAGATAAAAAAGTCACTATTCGAGATTATGGTCGTGGTATCCCTCTAGGAAAAGTCATTGATTGTGTATCCAAAATTAACACAGGAGCTAAATACGATTCTAAAGCCTTTAAAAAATCAGTTGGACTGAATGGTGTAGGTACTAAAGCTGTTAATGCACTATCTAGTTATTTCAAAATTCAAAGTATTAGAGAAGAACAAAGTAAGCTAGCAGAATTTGAAAATGGTGTTATCATCAACGATGCACCAATTGAAAGTACAACTAACAGAAAAGGAACTAAAGTTACTTTTATTCCTGACAATACCATTTTTGGTAATTTCCGTTTTCTTAACGAATATGTGGAAAAAATGCTTTGGAACTATTGTTACCTTAATCCTGGTTTAACTATAGTTTACAATGGAGAAAAGTTCTTTTCT
>CAXFOQ010000050.1:0-8315 GCA_964004705.1 uncultured Flavobacteriales bacterium
AAGCGGCTAAATCTTTAGGCTACTCTAATTTTAGAGCAATTGCTAAACATGCACTTCCTAACGCATTAGCGCCGGTATTTGTGTCAATTGCCTTTGGTGTAGCATCGGCAATCCTTATAGAAAGCTCTTTATCATTTCTAGGAATTGGTGTTCCAGACGATGTAGTAACCTGGGGTTCTTTACTCAATTTAGGACGTCAAGAGTTTGAAGCGTGGTGGTTAGTTATGTTTCCAGGATTTGCTATATTTTTAACTATTACCATTTATAATTTGATAGGTGAAGGGCTAAGAGATGCACTAGATCCTAGATTAAAAAGCTAATTATTGATGCAATTCTTTTTGTAAGAATTCTTTGAGTTGAACGGCGGATAGACTAATCTCTAATTGTCCTTTGTGTGCAACCGAAATTTTACCTCTTTCCTCTGAAACAACAATAGCAATAGAATCGGTATTTTCGGTTATACCTGCAGCTGCTCTGTGTCGCATACCTAAATTTGAAGGAAAGCTATCATTTTCTATAGTAGGTAGAACACATCTAGCTGCTTTAATAGTATCGCCAGTGATAATAACTGCACCATCATGCAAAGGACTATTTTTGAAAAAGATACTCTGTAAAAAGATATTGGATGTTTTAGCGTTGATTATTTCACCAGTTTCAATATAATTTGGTAAACCATTTTCTCTAGTTATAACAATAATAGCACCAGTTTTAGTTTTTGCCATTTCATCACATGACTTTACGATTTCTGAAATTTTTACTTCTGCAGCAGTTTCGTCATTTATCCAATTGAATTTTAAAACTCCATCTTTAGAGAAAAATTTGGTATTTCCAATCATCAATAAAAAGCGTCTTAATTCCTGTTGAAAAACAATTATGACTGCTAATACACCAACACCAATAAATTGCCCTAAAATTTCACCTAAAAGTTCCATTTGCAAAGCCTCTACCAACTTCCATAGTAGGTATATAGCTGCTATTCCAATAAAAATACGAATAGCTACGGTACCTTTTGTCAATTTGTACAATTGAAATAGCAGAAACGCTACCAGTAATATATCTAATATGTCTAATATGTTAAATTCTAAGAAACCCATTTATAATTGGTTTTTGGCGAAGTTAATTAATTTTACACACTCAACAGCTTCTTTTACATCGTGTACCCTCAGAATTGATGCTCCCTTGCTTAAACACAAAGAATGAATAGCGGTTGTTCCGTTAAGTGAATTTTTAGCATCTGTTTCTAATACTTTATATATCATTGACTTTCTTGAAATACCAACTAATAGGGGAAGTTCTAAAGTATGAAGTTCCTCTAAATTATTTAACAATTGGTAGTTGTGTTCAAGTGTTTTGCCAAATCCAAAGCCTGGGTCTATGATAATATTATTAACCCCTTTTTGTTGTAGTGTTTTTATTTTAACATAAAAATAGTTCACCACTTCTTTTTCTATGCAATTATAATGTGGATTATCTTGCATACTTTGTGGAGTGCCTTGCATATGCATAATGATATAAGGTACATGCAATTCAGCAACTGTGTTAAACATTTCTAGGTCTAAATTTCCTGCAGAAATATCATTAATTAAATCTGCACCATTATCAACACTTCTACGTGCAATTTCTGAGCGAAAGGTATCTACAGAAACTATAGCTTGAGGAAATTCTTTGTTAATAATTTGTAGTGTTTTTTCTAATCTTCGCCACTCCTCATTAAGACTAATGTGTTTAGCCATAGGTCGAGAAGAATAGGCTCCTATATCAATGATTTTAGCTCCATCATCGAGCATTTTTTCAGTTTGAAGAAGTGCTTTTTTTATGGAATTGTGTTGTCCGCCATCATAAAAAGAATCGTCAGTTAGGTTTAAAATACCCATTATTGCTGGTGTTGATAAATCAAGCAATTTTGAATTACAATCTATCGTTATAGGAGTGTTTAAATTTTTATTTTTAGTCATTCTTCAAATCAAAATTGAAATATGGAACAAACCATTCGTGAATATGATGAGGCGTCAGCCAAATGTAAGGATATTTTTATCAAAAAAATGAAAGATTATGGTTGTGCTTGGCGTATACTAAGATTGTCGTCACTAACGGACCAGATTTTTATAAAAGCTCAAAGAATCCGCAGTATTGAGATGAAGGGCTCTCAAAAGGTTGGTGAAGATATAAGAAATGAGTTTATTGGTATTGTTAATTATTCCATAATCGCACTTATTCAGTTACAGAAGGGTATTGCAGAGCAGCCTGATATGACAAATGAAGAAGTTCAGGCTTTTTACATAAAATATCATAACGAATCCAAAGAGCTTATGAAATCTAAGAATCACGATTATGGAGAGGCTTGGCGTGATATGCGAGTCAGTTCTTTGACCGATTTGATACTTCAGAAACTTCTAAGAGTTAAGCAAATAGAAGATAATCAAGGCAAAACCTTGATTTCTGAAGGTATTGATGCTAATTATTTTGATATGATTAACTATTCTATTTTTGCACTTATTAAACTTAACTAATATGAAATTTTTAACTTATTTATCTCGATTTATTGTTGGATTTCTTTTTATCATCTCAGGTCTTGTTAAGGCTAATGATGCTCTTGGATTTTCATACAAACTAGAAGAATATTTTTCTGCAGATGTACTCAATTTAGAATTTTTGATACCACTAGCTTTTGTTATGGCTGCAGGTATTTGTATTTTCGAAGTAGTAGTTGGTATCATGGTACTTATTGGTGCGCGCCCTAGACTAGCCAATTGGTCTTTGATGTTGATGATTGTATTTTTTACTTTCCTAACGTTTTATTCTGCATATTATAACAAAGTAACTGACTGTGGTTGTTTTGGTGATGCTATAAAACTTACACCTTGGGGATCATTTAGAAAAGATCTCATACTATTATTTTTCATTTCTATTTTATTCATAGGAGAGGAACATATCAAAGCCTTATTTAGTCGTAAAATGGAAAATATGTTTTTAGCCATTGTTACTTTTTTCTGTTTTGCTTTTGTTGTCCATACCTACAGACACTTGCCAGTAAAAGATTTTAGACCTTATGCTACTGGAAATAACATAAAGGAGGGTATGAAAACCTGTAATGAGTTGGAACTACCGTGTACCGAAGAAGCCTATTATTATGTTGTAAAAAACAAATCAACTGGAGAGGTTTCGGAGATGCTTTCTACAGATTATCAAGATAAGTGGGAAGAGTTTGATTTTGTCGAAGCAACAGATAAAACCATAGTCTTACAAGAAGGTTATGAGCCACCTATTCATGATTTTTCCATTTCTAAAGATGGTGCTGATTATACCTATTCGGTGCTAGATGATGATAATGCATTTTTATTGATCTGTTATAATATAGATAAGACTTCTGCTTCTACGCAAGAAGAAATCAATGCTTTTTATGCCGATTGTCAAACTGCAGGAATTTCTTTCTATGCTTTGTGTGCCTCGAGTGATGAAAATATTTTAGCTTTTACAGATAAAAACAACATAGAATATCCATTTTATTTTACAGATGAAACTACTTTAAAAACGATGATTCGTTCAAACCCAGGGTTAATACATCTGCAAAAAGGAACAATTATGGGAAAATGGCACCATAATGACTTCCCATCTTTAAGTGATATAGAAGTTCAATAAATAGTTTTGTTAGCATTTGTCATCAAGCGTTTGAGTTACGGCTTACTAGTTATGTTGGGAGTTGTAACTGTAGTGTTTATACTCTTTAATGTCTTGCCAGGTGACCCTGCAAGAATGATGTTAGACCAAAGAGAAGATGCTGAGCAGTTGAAAAATATAAGAGCCAAATATGGCTTTGACAAGCCACTTTCTACTCAATATGCTTTATATCTAAATGATTTGTCTCCAATTTCTTTACACTCTCAACAGCTTAATGATTATTCTAAGCTTGAATCCAAAGCATACAGCTACTTTAAATTAGGTTCTACCGAACATATAGATATAGTAATCAAGTTTCCTTATCTAAGGACATCTTTTAAAAAGTCCGGTAAACTAGTTAGTAATATTATTTCTGACACATTACCAAATACAGTTGTTCTAGCACTTTCTTCAATACTTATTGCTATTGTACTTGGTATTTTTGTAGGCATATTGGCTGCTATCTTCAAAGATAGTTGGATTGACAAGTTGGCTCTATTTTTTGGAGTTTTAGGAATGTCAGTTCCGTCATTTTTTTCAGCAATCCTAATTGCTTGGTTATTTGGTTTTGTGTTGAACGACCTTACAAGCTTAAATATGACTGGTAGTTTGTACTCAGTAGATGATTATGGAAGAGGAGAGTTCCTAAGTTTATCAAACCTTATTCTTCCAGCTATAACCCTGGGTGTAAGACCTTTGGCGGTCATTATACAATTGACAAGAGCGTCTTTTTTAGAAACCTTGAATCAAGATTATGTGCGTACGGCTTTTGCTAAAGGTTTAAGTTTTTTTAAAGTCTTGAGTAAGCATGTTTTAAAAAATTCACTAAATCCGGTAGTTACAGCCGCATCGGGTTGGTTTGCTAGTTTATTAGCAGGGGCGGTTTTTGTGGAATACATTTTCGCATGGAATGGTATAGGCAAGGAAATTGTCGATGCATTAAATCAATTGGACTTACCCGTAGTAATGGGAAGTGTATTGACTATTGCTCTAATGTTTGTAATTATTAATATTGTGGTTGACCTTATTTATGGATGGTTAGACCCTAGAATTAGAATGAGTTAAAATGAGAAAGAAAATTGTAGCAGGAAACTGGAAAATGAATAAAAATTTGAGTGAAGGTACTGATTTGGCTAATGAGTTGTCAGAAATACTGGCGTCATCTTCAACCGATGTGGAAGTAATTTTGGGAGTGCCTTTTACACACCTTGATAAGGTAGCCTCTATTTCCGATAATTTTAGTGTAAGTGCTCAAAATTGCAGTGCTCAAGAAAGCGGTGCTTTTACAGGAGAAATATCTACTAAAATGATACTATCTACGGGGGCTAAATACGTTATTCTGGGACATTCAGAGAGAAGGGCATATCACCAAGAAAATAACGCCGATTTAGCTAAAAAAGTAGATTTATGTTTCTCGGACAATTTGAAAGTTATCTACTGTTGTGGAGAATTACTTTCTGAAAGAGAGTCTGGCAATCATTTTGGGGTAGTTAAATCACAGATTAAAGAGGCCTTGTTTCATTTGTCTGACAATCAGATTTCTAGATTGGTAATAGCTTACGAACCGGTATGGGCTATTGGAACTGGCGTTACAGCTAGTTCAGAACAAGCCCAAGAGATGCACGCTTACATTCGTTCATTATTTACAGATAAATATAATGTAGAGCTAGCTCAGGGTCTATCTATTTTATATGGTGGGAGTTGTAATCCTAGTAATGCTAAGGAAATCTTTTCTAAAGAAGATGTTGATGGAGGTTTGATTGGAGGAGCATCTTTAAATGCTTATGACTTTAGTCAAATTATAAACGCATTTTAATGAATTATAAAGAAGTTATATTTTCATTTCAGCCTCTGCAACCGTGGAGTGAAATTCTTGTAGCCTATCTGACTGAACTTGATTTTGAAAGCTTTGAAGAGATCAACCAGGGATTAAGAGCCTATATTAATGAAAATGATTTTAACTTCTCTAACATAGAAAATATTTGTAGTCAATTGGATTGTAAGATTGACATCAAGCATAAAGTTATAAAGCAGAAAAATTGGAATGCTAAATGGGAATCTGATTTTCAACCCATAACTATAGGCAGTAAGTGTGGTATACGAGCTGACTTTCATGAACCACTAGAAGTAGAGTATGAAATTATAATTACCCCAAGAATGTCCTTTGGAACTGGGCATCACGCTACAACTTTTGGTATGATGGAGGCGATGCTAACCTTAGATTTTCAAGAAAAGCGGGTATTGGATATGGGCTGTGGAACAGCAGTATTAGCAATATTAGCGCACCAATTAGGTTCTAATGAGATCGATGCTATTGACATCGAAGAATGGGCTTACAATAATTCACTAGATAATATTAGTATGAACGGAAGTTCAAAAATAGTGGTGCATAAAGGCGGTAAAGAAAAAATTGAAGGAGAATTTGATATAATTTTGGCCAATATCGATAGAAATATCTTGATTCAAGATATGTATGCATACTCTAGCCATTTACTTCAAGATGGGTTGATTTTGTTTAGCGGTTTTTACGAAAAAGATTTAGACTTGATAAAGCAAGAAGCTAAGAGACAAGGATTAAAATATATAAGTCATAATTCCAAAAATAATTGGGTAACAGCAAAATTTCAAAAACTATGAAAGCTATTAAAAAACTAACTTTTCTATTATCATTTTTAATTTTAGCATTCTCTGCTTATGCACAATCAAACAAAAGGTTAAAAGCCTTTACCGATGATAATAAGGTCTTTTTAGAGGAAATTAATACCTTTATGCTGACTGGTTCTGCCTCTGTAGACACTAAGAAAATGATGAAAAAGTTTTCAAAGATGTGGGAAGGTAAAACTTTTTCTTCAGATAAAAAATCTTCTATTATTGATTTATCTAACAAAATGTTGAAAAACAGAAAAAGACCAACTCATTTTGAATCCTTATTACAAGCCATAGTATCATTTACATCTGCAGAATCCTTTGATACTCAGTTTAATAATTGGTCAGCTTCAGCCAGTTTATTGATTGAAACTTCTCCAACCTCTAGATTACTGAAATTTTACACACTTTCTGATGATTTATTTTCTAAGAAAACACTTTTTAGAAACCGTTCTTTGAGTTGGTACACATCTAGTTTAAACTATCAATTTGCTATAGAAGATAGTGTGCCAGTTATCAAGTTTAATCATCCCATAGATTTGATGTGTATTGCTAGACAAGACACTATGAAAATCACCCAAACTAGTGGTACATTTTACCCTATTAAAGGTTTATGGCGAGGAAATGAAGGTTTAATAGATTGGCGTAAGGCAGGCTTTAGTTTTGCCGAAGTTTATGCCGAACTTTCAGAATATTCTATTGCTCTTAAAAAGCCTAGCTTTTCAGCAGACTCTGTACGTTTTTATAATTTAATGGTATTTGATGATAAACCTATTCTAGGTAGTCTCGAGAATAAACTGGTTGAAAGGAATAAGAAGGATAGCAAGGTAGTTTATCCTAAATTCGATTCTTACGATAAGAAAATTACTCTTTCTGATTTAATTGATGATGTAGATTTTGAAGGAGGTTATTCTTTGTACGGTAATCGTTTTGTATCAAATGGGGGTGATGGTCAATTAGCAAGTTTGATATTCTATCGCAATGGTCAGCAATTTGTTCGTGTTTCCTCGCAGCGAATAGCAATTACTGGAAAGAGAGTTTTAGCTTCTAATGCTTCTGTAAAAATTATTTTAGCTAATGACTCTATTACACACCCAGGTTTAAATCTTGTATATGACGAAGAAGATAGACGTTTGGATTTAATTTCCGATGAGGATGGTATATCTTCTGCTCCTTACATTAATTCGTATCACGATTTGGATATGCGTTTTCAGAAGCTAGGTTGGAACATTGATGACGATGAAATCATTTTTGGAACCTTACCAGCTAATACCAGTCAGCCTGCCTTTTTTGAGTCCAATAGGTATTATACTGAAAAACATTTTGATGCATTACTAGGGATTGATGCTCAACACCCTTTAGTTAGAATTAACAATTTTAACAAAGAATATGGTATCAATAATATTTTCTTAATTGACGATTTTATTAGGCTTTCGGGATATTCCGATGATCAAGACATTCGTTTTTTGATGAATTTAGCTAAGCAAGGTTTTATCAATTATAATTCAACTTTAGGAACCGTAGGAGTTAAAGATAACGTCATTCGTTATCTTATGGCAAAATCGGAAAAAGAAGACTATGATGTTATTCGTTTTAAGTCTAGTGCGCCAAAAGATAATGCTAATGCAATTTTAGACTTAAATACAATGGATTTAAAGGTTTTTAATGTTGAGCGTGTTCAGTTAAGCGAGGTTAGAGATGTAATAGTTTTACCTTCTAAACAACAAATTATAGTTAAGAAGGGTCGTGATTTCACTATGGGTGGGCTATTAATAGCAGGTGCAGGTGGACGTTTCAGAATAAAGTCAGAAGATATAACTTTTAATTATGAAGATTTTAGACTCTATTTTAAAGATGCCTCTACAGAAGTTTGGATTCCTAATAATACAGAAAAATATAATCAAAAAGGGGAGTTGTCATTAGAACCATTAGAGAATGAAATTACAATTTCAAATGGAGAGTTGTTGGTTGATACAAATATCAATAAATCTGGTATTTGGAAAGAAGATTAT